>JADFKI010000285.1 GCA_022565015.1 Chloroflexota bacterium | reverse complement strand
CGACAGAAGCAGGCTGACCCAGGCCGGTATGATGGTTGGGACCGTGAGCTACATGCCGCCCGAGCAGGCCATGGGCGGCGAGACGACCCCAAAGGCAGACCTATATTCCCTGGGCGCGATGCTCTACGAGATGGTCACCGGACGACCGCCGTTTCTAGGCGACGACTCGGTTGCCATCATAGGCCAGCACATCAACACGCCGCCGGTGGCTCCCACGTGGCACCGTAGCGACTGCCCCAAGCCTCTGGAGGCGCTGATACTTAGGCTACTGGCCAAGGACCCGTCGGAGAGGCCGGAGTCAGCCGCAGACGTCCTGACGGCACTGAAGGCGATAGACCTGACCCCTATTGACAAGGGGGGAGACGGCACGGTAGAAGAAACCAACGTGTTGGACTCCCTCGCGGGCGGGGTGTTCGTGGGCAGGCAGGCCGAGATGGGACAGCTCAAAGCGGCCCTTGAGGACGCCCTCGGTGGAAAAGGCCGGATGGTCATGCTGGTGGGCGAGCCGGGCATCGGCAAGACCCGCACGGCACAGGAGCTTGCGACCTATGCCGGACTGCGCGGCTGTCAGGTGTTGTGGGGCCGCTGTTACGAGGAGCAGGGTGTCCCGCCCTACTGGCCCTGGGTGCAGGCCATGCGGTCCTACGTGCGAGATACCGACCCCGACCAGCTACGGAGCGAGATGGGCTCGGGCGCTGCCGACATCGCCGAGATAGTCTCCGACATAAAGACAAAGCTGCCGGATCTGGATGCGACGCCTCAGCTGGACAGCCCGGAGCAGGCCCGCTTCAGGCTCTTCGACTCCATAACGGCATTCCTCAAGACCGCAAGCCAAAGAAAGCCTATCATGCTGGTGTTGGACGACCTTCACTGGTCGGACACGCCCAGCCTTATGCTGTTGCAGTTCATCGCCCGGGAGTTCGCTAGCTCCCGGCTGCTGCTTATCGGGACATATCGCGACGTTGAGCTGAACCGTCAGCACCCATTGGCCGAGACCCTGGCGGAATTGACACGGGAGCGCCTCTTTGAACGTGTGCTGCTGCGTGGCCTCTCTCAACAGGATGTGCGCCGCTTCATCGAAGTTACATCGGGCATAGCCCCGCCCGCGACTTTGGTCAGTGCCGTACACACCCAGACCGAGGGCAACCCGCTGTTCGTCACAGAGGTCGTGAGGCTGATGGTGCAGGAAGGCGAGCTTACACCTGAACAGATGAAGGAGCGAGATAGCTGGGAGATACGAGTGCCCGAGGGTGTGCGGGAGGTCATAGGCCGCAGGCTCAACCGGCTGTCGGAGCGCTGCAATGAGACCCTGACCGTGGCTGCCGTCGTGGGTCGCGAATTCACGCTGCAACAGCTGGACAGGCTCATCGACGACCTCAACCAAGATATGGTTCTGGACGTGCTTGAGGAGGCCTTAACTTCGCGGCTAATCGAAGAGCTGCCGAACGCCATGGGCCAATACCAATTCACGCATGCGCTGATGCAGGAAACGCTGGTTGACGAGCTATCCTTGACCCGCCGTGTCAGGCTGCATGCCCGCATTGCCGAGACGCTGGAAGCCCTGTACGGCGAAGATGCCGAGGCCCACGCCGCTGAACTCGCCCACCACTTTGTGCAGGCAGAGGCCGTGCTCGGTACTGATAGGCTTATCAAATACTCGAAAGCTGCCGGGGATCGGGCCATTGCCGCCAATGCCTACGAAGATGCCCTGGACTATTTTCAAAAAGCTTTGGACGCGAAAGGGCTTGAAAAGATTGATGTTGAAGCTGCGAACATGCTTTTTGGCCTCGGGCGAGCGAAGGCCGCCGCCATGGAAAGATATCGATTAACCGAAGTCTTTGAACTCTTGAAGAGTTCGTTTAATTTCTATGTAGACGTCGGCGATGTACGAAACGCCGTATCCGTGGCCGAGTTTTCCCACAGCACAGGTCTGATCAGGATGATGAAAGACCTTATTGCTCGTGGACTGTCCCTTGCCCCCGATAATTCACATGCCGCGGGCCGCCTGTTATGCAACTATGGCTTTTCCTTGGCACTTAATTCAGAACCCTACGAAGCGGCACGAAAAGCATTTGACGCTGCGCTTCGAATCGCCGAAAGAGAGAAAGATGATCAGCTTAAGCTACGGATCTCATCAAATGAGGCAAACGTTGAAGGATTCTATTTTCGACCGGACCGCGCCATTGAAATCGGAAAGCAGGCGATTGGACTGAGCCAGCATTTTGATGACCCGATTTCAGAGCTTCGTGCCCTGCGTTGGACTTCGTACTCATATTTAAGTGTTGGAAGTGCTGAAGAAGCACGAAAGATGGCAGAAGAGATGTTGCCGACAGCGAAGAAGCTGAACGACAAACGTTGGCTGGCTTTCGCCTACCACAACAATCAATGCATAGGCAATATGTTAGGGAACTGGGCTGATAGCTTCAGCTACTGCGATGCTGGAATCGAATTGATGCCGAGTGACGCATTTCTTTTAGGCACCCGTGCGCTCATGGAATATCAACTGGGAAATTTTTCCCAGGCTCGATCCTTCATGGAGGCTCATTTACGGGAATTCCAACAGATTATTACGGACGAACCGGTTCGGATTGCAAACACAGTTCCGTCCACGGTACTTGTTCTTGCTCACGCCGCAAGACTGGATTACAAAGGGAAATATCTAGATGAGGCAAAGGCCGACGCGACCTCCTCTGCCGATTGGATACAACCAGAACTCCCAGTTTCGTTCGTTACCCGCAACATAGGTCTCGCGTATATAGCTTCCATGACGCAGGATAAATGGGCAGCACAGGGTCCCAGGGATGTTCTGTCTCCTTTCAAGGGTTATGCGGAATATTCGTCTGGCATAACGATAGATCGCGTTCTCGGCCTCCTCGCCCAGACGATGGGCAACCTTGACGATGCTCAGACGCACTTCCAGGACGCCCTCGCCTTCTGCCGCAAGGCGGGATACCGCCCTGAGCTCGCCTGGTCTCTGTGCGACTACGCCGACATGCTGCTGGACCCATCGAATTCCGTTCGCCCTGAGCTTGTCGAAGGGCAGCATGGTTCGACAGGCTCACCACGAACGGACGAAAATAGGACCAAGGCCGTGGCCATGCTGGACGAGTCGCTGGCCATTTCCACCGAGCTCGGCATGCGGCCACTCATGGAGCGCGTGCTGTCGCGGCGGGAGATACTGAAGGCGTAGGAAGTTCCGTCCCTGTAACATGCATTGGATGTCGAATATGCGGGTAGCAGTCATGGGCACAGCCGGACTCGGAGGCTGCCTAATCGGACGCGACAACCGGTTAAAAGCAGCCCCGCCTCAAGGCCGCTCATTGTAGCAGGATGAAACACCCGAGAAGAAAAAGAGGCTACATTCGGCGACAATTGTCACCGCAGCGACAACCGACTCAGGCGCAGCATCAGCGGCACAGTGCAGAGTAGACAAATACGCCACTTATGAGTAAGTACCACCTCCGCCCGCCGGTACGCCTTGAACTCGGCGCCATCGGAGAGGCTAATGGTCCCTTGCATGACGGCGCAATCCCCTCATTCTCAGACCCCCTTTTTATGGGCAGAGACGCTGCCAAGATTCTTGAAAGACGCCTCGACGGACGGACGGCTGGTATTTAACCGGTGACACGGAGTATCCCGCAGAGAGTCCAGAAGATGCCAGAGTCCAGTTCCGGCGAATTCAGCGGCCGAATATCCAAACGTCAACAAGAGCCAAGGAAACGCGTCTCTCGCGTAGGACAGGTCTCCTCCAGCCCTGTTGCCGACCCTGAGATGACGAATCATCCCGGGGAGTCCCTCCTGGGCAGCGACTTCAGCCAGGCCACGTTCGAGCGCCACGCCGCCCTGCTGGGCGACAACCGCATGGCCCGTCCGATGCACGCGCGCCAGAGGGCGATGGTCGTACAGCAGCTTCAACGCGACTATGGCAACCACTATGTACAGCGGTTAGTTGACCATATTGCGAGAGGGCAGGCCGAAGGGGTGCAGACGAAGCTAGAGGTAGGTCCTGCTGGAGATAAGTATGAGCGGGAGGCCGACAGTGTCGCAAAGCAGGTCGTAAGAAACACTGTTCACAGTCCTCTGGTCGAATCGGACTCAGCCTCGGAAGATGGTCGGAGAGACTCCTCAAGTGAGCTCGAAGCCGAGGATGTTCAGCTTGAATTATTGTCTATTCAGAGGCAAGAGCTGACTGCGGACGAAGAAGACGACCTGCTTCAGGCCAAGCCGTTGGATATCCAAAGGCAAGACCTAACTCCAGACGAAGAAGACGACCTGCTTCAGGCCAAGCCGTTGGATATCCAGAGGCAAGACCTAACTCCAGACGAAGAAGACGACCTGCTTCAGGCCAAGCCGTTGGACATTCAGCGACAGGTCGGATCAGAGGGCGGTCTCGTCGAGCCCGATATAGAAAGTGATATCAATACCGCTAGAGGCCGGGGACAGA
>JADFKI010000284.1 GCA_022565015.1 Chloroflexota bacterium | reverse complement strand
AGTAGGCCTGTCGCACCTCGGTGTTTACGTTGAACTTGCAGACGCCCAGCTCGATGGACCGCCAGATCATATCCGCCGGCAGCCCCGACGCGCCGTGCAGGACCAGGGGCAGCGAGACTTTCTCGC
The DNA here is from genome assembly GCA_022565015.1 of Chloroflexota bacterium. GTDB lineage: Bacteria > Chloroflexota > Dehalococcoidia > Lucifugimonadales > JADFKI01 > JADFKI01. The sequence goes on along the minus strand of JADFKI010000284.1, from coordinate 4,344 downwards.
GGATGGCCTCCAGGCGTTCAAAATCCAGCTCGGGCTTGCCGCGATAGCGGCCGTGAACGTTGCCTATACAGACGGCCAGCGCGTCGATGCCCGTGCGGCTGACGAAGTCCTCGGCCTGGGCTGGATCGGTGAACTTGGCCAGGTTCTCGGGTACGGTGAGGTCGTCCTCAGCGCCGGTGAGCCTTCCCAGCTCCGCCTCCGCGGTGCCGTCCCTGCTGTGCACAAGGGCTGTCACGCCCCCGGTGAAGGCGACATTCTCCTCGTAGGACAGCGTTGACCCGTCGGCCATTATGGAGACGAGTCCCATGTCCAGGGCGGTCTTGATGTCGTCGTCCGAGGCGCTGTGGTCCAGGTGGACGGACATCGGTACGAACGTCTGCCGAGCGGCCGCCAGACACATCTCCGCCAACGTCTTGCCTCCGTGCTCGAGGGCCGCCGGATGCAGCTGAAGAATCGCAGGGCTGAACTCTGCCTCCGCCGCTAAGACGACGGCCCGGACCCCCTCGAGGTTGTACACGTTGAACGCGCCGACGGCGTAGCCGTAGTTCTGGGCCATCTGGAGCATGACGGCCGTGGATGTCAACATCAGCCGGCCCTCAGCTTCAACACGAGCTCTGAGACGGCATCGGAACCCCCTATGTTGCCCGGAAACAGGACAAACGCCAGGCCGGGCCACCTGCTCTCCGCGCCCAACTTCCAGACCGGCACCCCCGGCAAGATCTGCCCCGGAACTATCGCCCTCTTGACGCCTAGGGCTTGGGTAGCGATGCCGCTTGACGTATTTCCTCCCTTGGACAGCAGGTATCGGGGCCGCTCCGACAGAGACGCTACGATATTTATGAGGCCGGCGGAAATCTTCTTGCCTATGGCCAGACTGCTTTCGGCGTCGTCTCCCGACACCAGCCGGCGCGTCGTGAATATGGCCACGTCTCTGCCGGACTTCATGCCGGCATCGGCCTTGCGAGCCACTCGGTCCACCTCCGAGGCATGGTGGTCGTCCGACAGGAGCCGGGATACGTCAACCTCGATGGCCTCGACGTTGGGGACTCGAATAAGCTCCTCAAGCTGAGACGTCGTTCTGGGAACGTACGACCCGACGACTATGAGCCCCGCGCCCGATGAGTCTAGCTCCAGCTCTTCCGCCGATAACAGTGAGCGCGGCGAGATACCGGACCTGGCTCGCACGAATGATGCAGCGGTGCGATGTAGAAAACGCCTTCCCTGTCGCTCCGCCTGCATCAGGCCCAGGGCGAGCACCTCGGCGTCTCGCATGCTGACCGCGTTGGCAAAGGCGACCGTGCCCCTGGGCCAGGCCATGACCTCCGCCGCGACCCTCGTCGGCCCGCCTGTTCTGATGTCTTCCAGTGAGATCGACGCCACTTCGGAGGCGGGCACTCGTCCGCCGGTCTTCTCCTCGACCCAGTGCTTCAGACGTGATTCGGTAAAGGCGAAGGCGCTGTCACGCGCGAACTCTGTTTCCCCCGCTGGAACGAGGTCGTCACCCTCCGCGACGTAATGCACGTCGTCGATCGTGTACCGGCCTCCCTCGAGAAAGAATGGGACCAGCAGCAGCGCATCGAACTCATCTTCGAAGGCCTCGGCGATTGCGTCGGTCTCGACGGGGAAGTGCCCGCGCAGGGTCGAGTCGCTTCGGCTGATAATGGCGATGTCTTTGCCGACGTTTCTCGCTGCCTGCGAGACGTTCCCCGCGACGAGACCGGTGAGCCTTCCGGCTTCGCCGGCTGGAAGGGCCCGTGAGTTCGTGAGAATGAAGCAGACAGGAAGCTCATTGCGTAGCTCTTCCTCGATCATTCCAACGGACCAGTCAATGAGAACGGGGACGTCGTGCGTGGTCTGAGCGCCGGTAGGGTCGTCGTCGAGGACTACGACCTTCTGGCCCGACTCCTTCAATCGCGACTGAATAAGGGGCAGGGTGTCTTCGCCCCATTCATCGGGTAAACGGGCAAATGCTTCGATTATCGGGACTCGCTTGGGCACCATGCCTGGCGGCTCCAGCTTTTATGAGCTTTCGTCGAATAAGCGCCTCGCCCATAGCTTATAGCAATGCCGGAAATTCGGCCAACGGCGCCTTCTTTGGCAGGCCTTCGCTTCGGCGCAGCCTAGTCCTCAAGTGTCCCATTTCCGTTGAAGCTCTACAGTCTAGGACGGAAGGAACGGGTTGGAGGCCGCCTTCGGGAAGGTCACGTGAAGGCACTTCAGACAGAACAGGTATCTCCCGTACCATTCGGACTCGAGCATCTGGTCCCCTGAGCATTTTGCGCACGACTTGTAGCAAATCATCTTGCGGGTCTCCTTTTTTCGTTAATCTTTGCCGTCTCAAAAGATGGCCTCAGAGCCGGCGGCTCCACGGAGCCGCCGGCCCGCGTTGTAGTAGCGCGATTTACCGCCCTACGGGATATGTGCGGCGAATTGCACGTCGGCGCATTCCCTGGGTCCTTCGGGGCCGGAGCCGGTTGGGTCCGTTTCGGCCGTGCACGCCCCTCCAAAGGTGGAGAGCTGAGCGCCCTCCATCGGTGGGAGCACCTTGCCATGGCTCCGCACGACCAGGTGTACCTCGGCCTTTTTGGAGTCAATCAGCCCGGAGCCGAAGACCAGTTGGCCGGGCGCGTCGGGAGTCTCGCCTTCTCCGAGATAGGCGCCGAAGTCCACTCGTCCAGTCCCACCTACGATGTTGCCGCCCGCATACTGGACGGAGACTTTAACGTCCGTGTCCCCCAGAGGCTGAGCGAACACATCGCCCTCGCCGCAGCTAGTGACCCCGGGTATCGGGTGTTCGCAATTCTTCGGATGGTTGAAGATGACCCACCAGAGGGTGTAGGCATCCCCGTCCTCTAGCTCCTGGGTGTGTAACGTTGCCGTGACCCCGTTCTTTGTGCGGGCCAGGGTTGACGACGTTTCGTCGATTACAGACGCATCGGTCATCCGGTGCACGCTAACACTGCCGACACCGTCATTAGCATCAGCCTCCGCCCGGTTATTGCTGACGAGAACCCCTCCCGCGATTGCTCCTATTGTGGCGATGATCGCCACCGCTACCGTGACCACGAACCTATTTTTCAGCACCATTTCTAATCTCCCTTCGCTTTTTATTGGCGCCAGGACCGCCCTGGCAGGTGCGAGTACATCTTTGCTCGATTGGCCCCCGCCCAACATCGGGAGGCTTCATCATTTCCATTCCCGAATCCGCGTGGGAAAATAGTGAACATATAGGGCATGTGCCCTACGATTCGCGCTCCGTGGGTAGCTGTCATTCCGGGTAATTGTTAGCTCGTAAGAAGCATGCGTGTCAGACAGAGCTATACAGAAGAGCACCCGATGCGCGACGGTTGTTGGCCCTGGGACCCACGCGCGCCGTTGTGTGAATAAGGCTCGGTGCGGCCGAGAAGTGCGGATACACGAAAGCCCCGCGGACTCATCGGTCCACGGGGCTGTTCCAGGCGTTGACGGCGACTCTTCAAATGGCGCGCCGCATCACTTCGGCCCGGGTATAAACAACGACATTGAGGCCTATCATCAAGCCGGCTGCGACGATAAGCGTGCCCTGGTTCCCGATGAGGGTGGACAGAGTGCCCCCGATCAACCATCCGAGGGCAAGCATCTGCGCACCCATGCCGAAGATGCTCATGACGCGGCCACGCATCTCCTCGGCCGAGGACATCTGGACGATGGTGCCCGCTGTGTTCTTCCAGTAGGTGGAAGCCATTCCCGTGACGAACACCGCTGCGAGAGTCATCTGAAAGCCCGGAGCGAAAGCGAAACCAATCATCGCGACGGCGTATACCACCGCCGAAAAGACGACGGCCCGACCTACGTGGTTGAGACCGCCTCGAGCGGTCATAGTTATCGACGCGACCAGCGCCCCTCCGCTGTAAACGGCCACCATGAGCCCCAGACCCGCGGCGCCAACGTCCAGAACATCCCTGGCGTATACGGGCATCATCGAGAAGAAGACCCCGGCCAACGGGACCGTAGCCCCGAGTGACACGAGCCACGCGACGCTGGGTGTTCTGCGAAGGTACGAGAAACCCTCGGCAAGACCTCGAAGCACCTTCTTGCCGTTGCCACGAGGCACTGTGGTCGAGGACTTTCCGAAGAATAGCACCGCGAACGCCACAAAGTACGTTGCGCTGAGGAGGTACAGAGCGGCATCCGCACCCACGTTGGCCAGCAACATGCCCGCCACCCAGGGGCCACCGATTGCGCCCAGGTCCATGATCATTGAGTTCAGGGACGTGGCGCTGAGGAGGCGCCCACGTCCCACGTAGTCGAAGATTAGCGTCCGAGAGATCGGCATGTCCGCGGCGTATACACCCGCCGCCACGA
>JADFKI010000051.1 GCA_022565015.1 Chloroflexota bacterium | reverse complement strand
TCGGACTTGTAAAGCGAAAATACGACGATGGCCAGCACGAACTCGGCCAGCGAAACTGCGCCCGCGGCCAGCCGTACGCTGCGATCGCTTCGCAACACGAGCGCGATCAATATCGCCCCCACGAGTGGGAGGAACACGATCGCGGTCAGCAATCCTGAAAAGCCGGAGGTCTCCAAATCGACTCTCGCTTACCTCGCAAAAAGAAAGATTCCGAAGATGGCAAGTATGCCGACGGAAATAGCCAGGGCGTAGCTCTGAAGCTGCCCGGTCTGGAGCTGCCTGAGCGGTTCGCCAACCCATGCGCCGAATGAGCCGCTGCCCCGTGCTATCTTGTCTACGATCGACCTGTCGGCCCAGTCGAAAGCCCTGGACATGCCGCCGTAGAATATGCGGCGAACAATAACGTCTTCGTAAAGCTCGTCCATGTAATACTTCCGGTAAAGCAGCTGGTAAATCGCCTGCAAATTTCTTCCCACGCCCTCCGGTGAGATTACGCGGACCTTGTACATCAGAAAAGCCAGGGTGATTCCGGCCAACGCAACCGCGCTAGATACGAGGGCCAGGGTCACGTTGAATCCCTCGACCTCGACCTGCACGGCCGGGTTCTGGTCGAAGAAGTTGGTGAGCCAGTGTATCGGGGCCACTCCCAGGTCCGTGAGCGGATTCACGAGGAATCCCATGATGACCGACGGGACCGCCAGTATGACGAGAGGCAGCACCATCATGAACGGCGACTCCGCCAGATGCACCCCGCCGTGGGCCTCGGCGTCCGGGTCGGCCTCCGCGCCTCCCTTGAACTCCCCCTCGAACGTCATGAACAGGGCCCTGAACATATAGAACGCCGTCATGAACACGGCGATAAGGGCGAGCCAGAACACGACGGTGCTGACGACGTCGCCCTTTCCGAAGGCATGGCTGAGAATCTCGTCCTTGCTCCAGAAGCCGGCCAGCGGGAAGATGCCCGCCAGGCTCAGGCTGCCGATGAGAAACGTGGCATACGTCCACGGCATGACCTTTCTCAGGCCGCCCATATACCGCATGTCGAAGGTGCCCGTGGCGTGGCTGACACTGCCCGAGCCCAGGAACAGCAGCGCCTTGAAGAAGGCGTGCGTGAACAGGTGGAATATCGCCGCGCCGTAGGCCCCCACGCCCAGGGCCAGCATCATGAAGCCGAGCTGCGATATCGTCGAGTACGCCAGCACCCGCTTGATGTCGTTCATCACCAGGCCCATGGACGCCGCGAATATGGCGGTGAAGCCGCCTATGATCGCGACCGTGTTCATGGCCGTGACGGAATGCTCGAAGACCGGGAAGAAGCGGGCCACGAGAAAAACGCCCGCCGCCACCATCGTCGCGGCATGTATCAGGGCGCTGACGGGCGTCGGACCCTCCATGGCGTCGGGCAGCCACGTGTGCAGCGGAAACTGGGCCGACTTACCGATGGCGCCGGCGAATATGCCCAGGGCTATCCACGTGGTCACGCCGGGGCCTATGATTCCGGTCTCAACAGCTTCGTAGATGTCGTTTACGACGAACGGGTCGAGACCCGCCGCCGCAAAGGTTCCCCTGTTGAAGAACAGGTAGAGTATCCCCAGCAGGAACCCGAAGTCGGCGAACCTGGTTATGATGAACGCCTTCTTGGCGGCCGCCGCGGCCGCCGGTCGATTGAACCAGAAGCCTATGAGAAGGAAGGAGCCCAGGCCGACGAGCTCCCAAAAAACGAATATCTGGATGACGTTGCTCGCAAGCACCAGCCCAAGCATGGCGGTGGTGAAGAGCGACATGTACGCGAAGTAGCGTGCGTAGCCCGGGTCGCCGCGCATGTAACCGACGGAGTATATCTGCACCATGAGGCTCACGCCCGTCACTACGACGAGCATGATGGCCGTCAACGGGTCCAGGAGGATGCCGACGGACAGCGTGAACTCGCCCACCTCGAGCCATGTGTGGTCGGCGAACTCTACGATGCCCTCTCCGCTGATCGTGCCGCCAAGCGCCCATAAGGAGAGCAGAAACGACAGGCCAACGGCAAGTATCGTTATCACCGCGGCGACCGGGGCACGCGGTCCGGCGGATGGTCGAATTACAAGAGATATAACGAGGAACGAAGCCAGCGGCAGGAACAGTATCAGCCAGGCGGCGGATTCAGGCATAGACTAAATCTTCCTCAATATCTCGTCGGCTACGTGCTCTCGGCCCTTGGGGACCAGCACGCGAAACGGCACCCGCTCGCCCCACGTCATGATGTCCCCCTCGGGAAGGATCTTGGTGGGCAGACCGTCCCCTTCCAGGACGTTCTTCCACATCTCGGCGATCATGAGATTTGGGGCTTTTCGGTAGTCGACCCACACGGTTGCCCCCTACTTCCTCAGCTCGTTGATATCCGTGACGAACACGCTCTCTTTGTTGCGGTAGATGGCTATGACTATCCCCAGACCCAGGACGATTTCAGCGGCGGCCACGGTAATGATGAATATCGCAAACACCTGCCCCGTGAGGACAAACTGAACGACCTGGTCGCTGGGGTCCTGATTGCCGAGTGTCGCGATGGAGGCAGGGACGACGTAACGTGACAGTGCGACGGCCGTGATGTTTACGGCGTTGAACATGAGCTCGATGGACATCAGGACCGTGATGACGTTGCGCTTTGAGAGCGAGCCGTACAGCCCGATGGAGAATATTATCGCCGCGACGATCAGGAAGTTTTCCAGACCCAATTGTCTACCTCTCCCTGACCAACGCCAGCGCACCGATGATGGCGGCCAGCAGCACCACGGAAGAGACCTCGAAGGCCAGCACGAAGTCCCTTAACAGCAGGCGTGCGATCCACGGCACCGAGTTGGAGAAGACTTCGCCTATTCGCTCGCCGGCCTCAGCGGAGATCGCGCTACTGGCTATCGCCGCCTCGATGGTGTTCCAGTTTGTCGTTACCGCAACCGATATCGCAACGGCGCCGAACAAAGCGGCGGCGATCGCGGCGGGGATTCTCAAACGGTTGGAGGGATTGCCCTCCCCAACGTCCCTCGTCATCATGATCGCGAACAGCACGAGGACGGAGATCGCGCCGACGTATATCAGCACCTGCACGATGGCCAGGAACTCCGCCCGCAACAGGACGAACATTCCCGCGACACCCATAAAGGACACGATCAAGAATATGGCCGACCTGAACAGGTCCCGGACCTGCACGACCGCAAGGGCGGCAACGATGCTGGAGATCGCGATGACCCAGAAGACGATGTCTACGATCAGAGAGGATTCTGTTCCCTGGCCAAGCGTCATCGCCGGCCCCACATCTCTTCTTGATCGTGCATTGAGGGACGCTCGTGCCGTCCCGCGTCTTTCCCGGATAGCTCCTCGGTGCTCCTGGGGTCGTAGCGCTTGTCCTCCATCTGTGGCCGGAACCAGGTGCTGGGATGCTTGGGCGCGTCCTGGAGCTGATTCATATCGATCACCAGGTCACGCCTGCTATACTTGCCCTCCTCGAACCCGCTGCCCATGTGAAGCGCGTCGTAGGGGCAGGCCTCGACGCAGAGCCCACAGAACATGCACCGCCCGATATCGATGTCGAACACGTCGATGGCGTACTTGTCGCCTTCGGGCATCTGCTCCTCGCTGGGATGGGTCACGATGCGGATTATTCCAAGGGGACAGTACTTGGCGCAGCTCGCGCAGCCGGTGCAGCGGTCCAGGTACCAGCTGAACTCTTCGCCCCGGAATCTGGGGTGCTGCGGCATGCGGTCCTCGACCGAGGCCAGCCCAACCATTGCCTTGAGCGCCATCTTTGGCTCTGAAAACGCGTACCTCAGCACGTTCTTATCGGCCAGCTTGGCCAGGCCAAATACGCCGATCTTGCGGTCGGGATACTGGTGCACGGTGAACATGCGGCTGGGAAGCACCATGTTCTTCATGGTGATTGCTAGGCCCTTGACGAGTCCCAGACCATACATAGTCTAGTCAGCCTCCGCGTACATATTGGCGAGAGGCGACGGCGTGGGCACAGGCCTCTCCAGGCGTTTCTGTCCAAGAACATTAACCATGACTACGACCGATATTATCGTTACCCCCCAATTTATGGCGGCCATCAGCCACATGTCTCCGCTGGTCAGTCCGCCGTTTGCGTCTTGAAGCAGCATGACTTCTATAGCGGTCACCAGGATGTTTATGAGGGCGAGTCCAAACAGGCCCTTCCATGCGAATCCCATGATCTGGTCAATCCTGAGCCTGGGCCACGTGGCCCTGACCCAGAGCAGGACGAACAGCACGCCGAACACCTTGACCACGAACCAGATCGGGCCCGGAATAAGCGACCAGCCTTTGTAGCCGCTCAAGAAGAGCACGGTGACTATGATCGAAGTCACGAGGGGCGCCATGAACTCGGCAAGCTGGAATATTCCGAACTTCATGCTGCTGTACTCCGTGTGGTAGCCTGCGCCCAGTTCGGACTCGGCCTCGATCTGATCGAACGGAGTCCTGCTCATCTCGGCTGATGCGGCGGCGATGAAGACCAGGAATCCGAGGGGCTGCACCAGAAGGAAGGGCACGCTCTGGCTGGAGACGATGTCCGACAGCGCGAGAGATCCGGAGATCAGGACCACGCCGGTCATGGCAAGGGCCATGGGCACCTCGTAGCTGACGAGCATCGCGACGCCGCGCATGCAGCCAAGCATGGCGTACTTGTTCCTGGACGCCCAGCCGCCCATGAGTATCGCTATCGTATTAAGGGATGTGACGCCTATGATGAAAATCAGGCTCACGTTGAGCCCGCCCAGGAAGCTTCCCTCGCCGAAGGGAATAACTGCGACCGCCAGGACCGTGGTCGTAAACAGCAGCACCGGCGCCACGTTGAAGATGGGCCTGTCGGCGTCGGCTGGGGTGGTGTCCTCCTTGGTAATTATCTTGATAATGTCGGCAATCGGCTGTAGAAGGCCAAAGGGGCCCCACCGGTTCGGGCCCAGCCTCGACTGAAACCGGCCTATCGCCCTTCGCTCGAACCAGACGTACAGGGCCGTGGACATCACCATTACATTGATGACGGTGAACGCCAGCAGCCCCGTCGTCAACGCGTAGGCGACCCATTCCAGGCCGTCAGGCGTGAAGCTGCTGAATATTCCGTAGATTCCGTGAAAGCTTATGAAGCCGTTGTCCATTTTCCCGTCGTCGGCTACCTATCGACTTCGCCCATGACGACGTCGATGGAGCCAAAGATAATTATCAGGTCACCCATTTTCCAGTTGACCAGCATATCACGAAGCACCGTCAAATTTATGAATGACGGTGCTCTGACGTGGCACCTGTACGGAGAGATGCCCCCGTCGCTAACGAGGTAAAACCCCAGCTCGCCCTTGGGTCCTTCCACGGACGCGTAGGCCTCGCCCTCGGGCGCGCGGATGAACGGAGGCGCATCTCCGCGCACGGGCCCGTTTGGAATGTCATGTATGCACTGCTCGATAATTTTTACGCTCTCGCGCATCTCCAGGATCCGCACGATGTAGCGATCGAAGGTGTCTCCCAGGGCGCCGATGGGGATATCGAAGTCCAGCCTATCGTAAATCTCATAGGGGTCGGCCTTTCGGAGGTCCCACTCAACGCCCGAAGCCCTGAGCATGGGGCCGGTTATGGACGAGTTGATCGCCTTTTCGGCGGACAGTGTCCCGACGTCTCTCGTTCTCGCCAATACGATCTCGTTGCCGCTGATTAGGGCTTCCAGCTCGTCTATGTACCCGGGCATGTCGTTGGTGAAGGCGCGCAGCGCGCGCCAGAAGTCGTCCGGCGCGTCTTGAAGCACTCCGCCGGGCCGCATGTAGGTCAGGGTAATTCGAGCGCCGCACAGCATCTCGAATAGGTCCAGTATTCGCTCCCTCTCGCGGAAGCAGTACATGAGCGGCGTGGCCAGGGCCCCCAGGTCGTTCAGGAGAAATCCCGTGGCCATCAGGTGGCTGGCGATACGCTGAAGCTCTGCGCTGATGACCCTGATGTACTGAGCGCGCTCGGGGACTTCGATGCCGGCCAGCTTTTCGACAGCGCGAACGTAGGCCAGGTTGTTGGACATGCTGGCCACGTAGTCCATGCGGTCCGTCAGGGTCACGATCTGTACGTAGGTACGGCCTTCCGCCAGCTTCTCCGACCCGCGATGCAGGTATCCGATGACCGGCTCGACGTCGATAACCACCTCGCCGTCGAAGGTTACCCGCAGCCTGAACACCCCGTGGGTGCTGGGATGTTGAGGTCCAAGATTTATGGTGACCGGCTCGGTTCTTATCGCCATATTATGGGGCATTCACCTGCGGGCCCAACTGGCCCAAAAAGTCTTTCCTCAGTGGGTGACCTGCAAAGCCCTCCCAGAGGAGGATCCGCTTCATATTGGGATGGCCCTCGAAGCGTATGCCCATGAGGTCCCAGATCTCTCGCTCCTGGAAATCGGCCCCCTTCCAGACGCCGCTCACCGACGGCGCGGTAGGCTCGTCTCTTCCGTAACACCGCGCCCTGATGACGACGCTGTGATTGCGCTTCATGGACAGAAGCCGGTAGACGAGCTCGAAGTATTCTATGTAGTCCACGGCTGTGACGGAGGTGAGGAACGAGAACTCCAGCCCCGGCGCATCCCTCAAGAAGCCCGCGACATCGGCAACGGAGTCGGTCTCGACCCAGACGTTCGTCTCGTCCGAGCGCACCACGGAGCCTTCGATGGCTTCGCTGATTTTGCGGGCGACCTCTGTTCCATTAAGAGCTCTTGTCATTAGGTGGGCCGCCGTTCTAGTTGCCACGCCTGGAGATGCTGTATCGTTTGATCTTCTCGTGCAGCTGCATAATGCCGTATAGGAGGGCGTCGGGCCTTGGGGGGCATCCCGGCACGTAGACGTCCACCGGTATGATGTGATTGACGCCCGGCACAACGCTGTAGCTGCCGTAATATGGCCCGCCGCTCGTCGCGCAGACGCCCATCGATATCACCCACTTGGGCTCGGCCATCTGCTCGTACACGCGTTGAATGGCCGGGGCCATCTTCCACGTCACCGTGCCCGCCACGATCATCAGGTCGGCCTGTCGAGGCGACGCCCTGAACGCCTCCATGCCAAACCTGGCGATGTCGAACCGCGACATGGCGCTGGCGATCATCTCGAAGGCACAGCAGGCGAGCCCGAAGGTAAGCGGCCATACCGCCGACTTACGGCCCCAGTTCAACAGGGCGTCCACGGTCGTGATCGCGAGGTTTCTCTGCAGATCGTCGGGGACCTCGATAATCGGCTCGGTTATGGCTTCCGTGTGTGTGGCCATCAGGTGATTGACGACCTCGCCCTCTTGCCGGTCGAGGTCCCAAGTCTTCTCATATAGAGGAATAAGAAGGGGACTGCCGTTCCGTGAGATCAATTGACATGCCTACCCCCACTCCAGGGAGCCCTTACGCCAGGCGTAAAGCCAACCCACTACTAGAATCGCAATGAAAACAACCATCTCCAGCAGAATGAATACGCCGAATTCACGGGTTAGGACACCGAAGCTCGCGGCCCAGGGGAACAGGAACACGACCTCCACGTCGAAGACCACAAAGATGAGCGCGAAGCCGTAGAATCTGAAATTGAACTGGCTCCATCTGCCGGAAATCGTCTCGAAGCCACACTCGTAGATGCTCTGTTTGATAGCCGAAGGGACGTGGGGCTTGATGCCAACCATGGTTAGCATCCACGACATGACCAGCATTCCGGTGGGAACCGCAACAGCGAGGGCAGCGAAGATCGCAATCAGTCCATATTGGCGGAAATAATCGTCGAGCATACCCTGTCCAAGCCTTCGTGGCCTTCGTGCGCCTGTGCCGAATATAGCATAGCGCTTCGACGATATGCAAGTGAAAAATCCCACAAAGCCCGCACTGTCGCCGTCCCAGGCCTCATTAGGCCGCAGACGACTCGCAATCGAGGGCAATTTGCTTGCGCCGCACTATTGACAGCCCCGACACCGAATGCTAGCATTGGCCATCGTTATGCTAGGTAGTCCTGGGCCATCGGGCTGAGTGGCTACATGAACGCATTCAGCGCTGAAACCTTCAGGTTGTTTACTTGACCAACTCCTCCGTACCTGCGGTTGAAAGTGAGGCCAATCAGCTTCCGGAGATGTTTCGGAAGTACCGCTCGAGCATCAACGAGGCGATGCGAAATGCCCTGACTCAGGACTCGTCCCAGGTGTACGACATGCTCAGGTATTATCTGGGCTGGGTCGATGAAGAGGGCAATCCCACCGTAGCCACCGAAGGCAAATTCTTGAGACCCACGCTGTGCCTATTCGCATGCGAGGCAAGCGGAGGGTCCATAAGGCAGGCGATGTCCGCCGCCGTGGCGCTGGAGCTGATCCACAACTTCTCTCTCATTCACGATGATATTCAGGATCATGACGAGACCCGTCACCACAGAAAGACGCTTTGGGCCGTCTGGGGAATGCCCAAAGCGCTGGTGGCCGGTAACGTTCTCAGGGTGATCGCCGACGCCTCGCTGGAGGGCCTCTTGCGAGAGGGCGTCGAGGCCACGCGTGCCCTTGCCGTAGTCAGGCAGTTGACGCACGCGTACCTCGCGATGATCGAAGGCCAGTATCTCGACCTGTCTTACGAAGGCCGAAGCGAAGTCGGCATGCCGCAATACCTGGACATGATCGCCAGAAAAACCGGCGCGCTAATACGTTGCGCCTTTACAATGGGCGCCCTGATAGGCTCCAATAGCGATGAATACATCGAAGCCTTCCGAGAAAGCGGAAGCTCTCTCGGCTTCCTGTTCCAGATACGGGACGATATCCTGGGCGTATGGGGGGAAGAGGAGAATACGGGCAAACCCGTCGGCGCCGACATAATCAGGAAGAAGAACTCCTTCCCGGTCGTTTACGCGATGTCTGCCTCCGAGGGAGACGACCTGCGGCAGCTTCGGGACATATACTCCAAGGAGAAGGTCTCCGAGAGTGACGCGAGCACCGTGTTGACCAAAATGGACTCCTTGCAGACACGCGGCCACGCTCGGGCGCTCGCCGTCGAGCACTGCGACCGCGCTCGGGATGCGCTTGCGGGCATCGAGATGTCCGCGGATGCGCGTACGCAGATAGATGAGCTACTGCGGTTCTTGCTGGACCGTGAGCATTGATTTTGGCGCTCTACCTTAATGCGACTGCGATAACCGCCTCGCATGCTTAATACGCGGTAGAATCTCAGGAGCGGACGATGGGAAGACCCCTGGAGTTGGCGGCCCGAACGGGCTGGTACATCCTGAAAAACAAGGTCAAGGGAAGGTTTACGGGGCAAGGCCGGTTTCCGCTCGTAACGATGCTGGAGCCGCTGGAGAAGTGCAATCTGGCGTGCGAGGGCTGCGGGCGGATCCGTGAGTACGAGCGTGTCCTGGACCGCACGCTAAGCGTGGAGCAGTGCCTCGCGGCGGTCGAGGAGTCCGGCGCTCCTATCGTCTCGATAGCCGGCGGCGAGCCGACCCTCCATCCCCATATCGCGGAGATAGTAAACAGCATTACAGCGAAGAGGAAGTTCGTCTACCTGTGCACGAACGCCCTTCTCATGGAGAGGGTGATGAAGAAGATTCCGTCGTCGAAATACTTCTGCTTCGTCGTACATATGGACGGCATGGAGGAGGCCCACGACCGTTCGGTTTACCGCAAGGGCGTGTTTAAGATCGCCATACGCGGCATAAGGAACGCTCTAGACGAAGGCTACCGCGTCACCACGAACTCGACCGTATTCAATGGAGTCGATGAAGAGGACATCACGAATATGTTCGAGATGCTCACCGAGATGGGTGTTGAAGGCTGCATGGTCTCGCCCGGCTACCAGTTCGATTCGGTCCCGAATCAGAACCTCTTCATATCCCGACAGCAGGCGCGCAAGGTCTTCAAGAACATACTGGACCCGAGGCGAAAGATCCGATTCTACAACAATCCGCTCTATCTGGATTTTTTGCGAGGCGAGCGGGACTACCAGTGCACGGCCTGGGCCAACCCGACCTACACCGTTCTGGGGTGGCGTGAGCCCTGCTACCTGTTGGGCGACAGGCACACTCAGGACTTGAACGATCTGTTCACGGACGAGCTCTGGGAGCGGTACGGCGTAGGCAAGGACCCGAGATGCGCAAACTGCCTCATGCATTGCGGCTTCGAGTCCGCCTCGATATTCGGCGCCTTCGAGAGTCCCAGAGACGCGATAAAGCTCATCAAGAAGGGCGCCGTCCAGAACAGCGGCGTTGGTGCGTCTTGATGTCCAATGCGGCCGGAAATGAGGCGCACGATTGTTAGCAATCATCGCCGCCTTCGAGGACGAAATTAAGGACTACCTGAGTTCGGGAGGCCTCAAGCTATTCGAACGCAAAGGGGTACTGCGTTTTTATCGGGCAGCGGAGGATACGGAGATCATCGTCGCCGTGGGTGCGTTCGGTCGGGAGAGGGCCGAAGAGGCGACAAGGTACGTAATAGAAGAATATGAGTGCGCGATGATCGTGTCCGCCGGATTCGGCGGCGGCACTCGGCCAGGCCTTAGTCCAGGCGATATATACGTCTGCGACGCCGTCAAGGCGGTCGAAGGGCCTCCTGTTTTCTGGCGCGCCGAGGACGCCGAAGAGATTGCGGTGGATGACGTAACCATGATGGTGTTGGGACAGCAGATGGTGGATGAACGCTCCAGCTTCAACTACGGTAAATGCCTGTCTTTACCCCAGCTCATTTCCAACAGCGCCATGAAGCAGTGGATTGGTGATGCGTTTGGAGTTCACGTTCTAGATATGGAGAGCTACTGGGTGTGCAAGGTGGCCGCCGAGCATGGAAAGCCGTACCTGGTGATTCGGTCCGTGCTCGACCCAATGGAGCAGACGCTCCCGACTTTTATCAGCGAGTCGCTTGGATACGGCAGGTTTGCGACTTTGGCCCGTGCGGTCCGATACATTGTGGCCCATCCGGCTGCCGCGCCGAAGCTGTGGCGGCTGACGACACAGGCGAAGCAGGCTCGAGCTGCCCTTGCGGAGTTCCTGGTAGGGATGACCGTGCTGGGCGATTCTCAGTCCATGGACCTCGCGGTAGATGCGAGCTAATTAAGATATGGTGAAAAGCAGCATAGAGCAGTATGAGCGGGCTAATGTCTCCGCCGTTGAGGATGCGGTTGCCCTGTCGCGGGACTATCTGATCGGAATCCAATATCCCCAGGGATACTGGTGGGGAGAGCTGGAGTCCAACCCCACCATGGAGGCGGAATATATTCTGCTGCTCCATTTCCTTGGGATTGCGAAAAAAGACCAGATCAAGAGGCTTGCCAACCACATCATCAGCTCCCAGCGGGAAGACGGCACGTGGGGACAGTTTTATGGCGCCCCCGGCGACCTTAGCACTTCAACAGAGTGTTATTTCGCGCTGAAATTGGCGGGCGTGTCCGCTGAAGAGCCATTCATGCGCAGCGCCAGGGAGTTCATTCTTGGCAGGGGCGGAGTCCCGGGCACGCGGGTGTTTACCAAGATATGGCTTTCGCTCTTCGGACAGTGGGAGTGGAAGGGCGTGCCGGTGATGCCGCCGGAGATAATGCTCTTACCCAGCTGGTCCCCCATAACCATCTACGACTTCTCCAGCTGGGCGCGGTCCACCATAGTACCTCTTCTTATCCTCTTGGACCGAAAGCCGGTGAGGCAGATACCCGATCATGCCAGGTTGGACGAGCTTTTTCCCAGACCAAGGTCAGAGACGGACTACTCAATCAAGCGGCCCAAAAAGCTAGTAGGTCTGGAGACCTTCTTCTTCGCCGGGAATACTGCGCTTCGTCAGCTCGAGAAGCTGCCGTGGAAGCCGACGAGGTCCATGGCCATCCAGAAGGCGGAGCAGTGGATTCTGGACCATCAGGAGAAGGACGGCAGCTGGGGCGGCATACAACCCCCCTGGGTGTACTCGCTGATGGCGCTGAACTCGCTTGGCTATCCCATAGACCACCCCGTAATTGCCAATGGGCTGGCGGGCTTCGAGACCTTTTCCATTCAGGAGACCGACACGGAGCGCGTTCAGGCGTGCTTGTCGCCTCTTTGGGACACGTGCCTGAGTATGATCGCGCTGCTGGACGCAGGAGCCGAGCCCGACGACCCCGCACTCGTAAAGGCCGGAGAGTACCTGGTTAACGAGCAGATTATCATGGGCGGTGACTGGCAGGTTAAGGCCAAGGACGTAACGCCCGGCGGATGGGCTTTCGAATTCCACAACGACCTCTACCCCGACCTGGACGATACGTCGGAGGTCGTCATGGCGATAAACAGAATCAAGCTGCCCTCAGAGGTCGATAAGCGAAAGGCCATCGAGCGCGCCACGCGTTGGCTGCTGGGTATGCAGAGCGCCAACGGAGGGTGGGCCGCGTTCGACAAGGACAACTCGAAGGTCTTGATCGCCAGGATCCCCTTCGCCGATTTTGGAGAGACGATCGATCCACCCAGCGTGGACGTTACGGCTCACATACTCGAGATGCTTGGACAGCTGGGTTTCACGGTCCACCATCCCGCCGTGGAGAGGGCTTTGAAATACGTTCTTTCCGAACAGGAGGAAGACGGCCCCTGGTTCGGAAGGTGGGGCGTGAACTATGTTTACGGGACTGGAACGGTGCTGCCTGCATTGGCATCTCTCGGTGTCGACATGAAGGCGCCATTCGTTAGGAAGGCCGTGGACTGGCTGCTGAGTCATCAGAACAAGGACGGAGGTTGGGGCGAAAGCTGTGCCTCTTACGTGGACCCTCGGTACCGAGGAAAGGGGCCAAGCACCGCCTCTCAGACCTCATGGGCCATCATGGCTCTGCTCGCTTCCGGTGAGGCCCGAAACCCGGCGACTACAAGAGGAGTAGATTTCCTTGTAGGTTCGCAGCTGGAAAACGGCTCCTGGGACGAGCCTTTCTTTACGGGGACGGGGTTCCCCGGTTATGGAATCGGTCAACGCCTCGACGGCTACCTTTCGGCGCACGAGCACGGCTTCCAAAGCTCGGAGTTACCGGCGGGCTTCATGATCAATTACCACATGTACCGAATCTACTGGCCGCTGTCTGCCCTCGGCAGATACATATCGGTCATGAAAGGCGAGCGCCATCCGTCTACGGTCGGGTTCGATGACGTCCCAAAGGTCGTGCTAAGTCCCGTCGAAACCACCAAACGAAAACGATTGAAACAATTGTTGCCTATATGGTAGTGTTCAACGTTGATTGGCTGTTTACCAGGCCGGAGGCAAGAGAGGTTCAAAGATGAAGGTTCAGGAAGCTGCGATAAAAGCCTGCCTGTTCACACTTAAGATCGACGTTCAGACTGCGGCGATGCCGGAATTCATTGATATTACTGATGGCGTCGAGGATTTTGTGCGGCAGTCCCAGGTCCGAAACGGTTTTGCAATAGTATTTTCCAAACATACCACCGCAGCGATTGTCATCCAGGAAAACGAACCTCTGCTTCTCGTGGACATGGCCAACGCATTGGAGCGTCACTCTCCGCGCACCGGTCACTACAGGCACAACGATTTCGATGTTCGCACCGTGCACATGCACGAGGACGAGTGCCCCAACGGCCATTCCCACTGCCAGCATCTCTTTCTTGGCGCAAGCGAGAACATACCCGTCGTCGACGGCCAACTGACGCTCGGTGAATTTCAACGCATCTTCATGGTGGAGCTTGACGACCAGAAGGACCAGAGGACCATACTCGTTCAGATAATGGGCATATAGACGAAGGATTCGACAGGGCAGCCGGGCCCAATAGGCAGGTAGGGTTGCCGTCTATCCAAGGGCCGCTCGGAGGAATCCCATGGCGACTGAACTGGACCAGGCCTACGACCACTGCCAGAGGATCGCGAAAGAGCACGCCAAGAACTTCTACTACGCCTTCAAGACCCTTCCCACCGACAAACGCAGGGCCATTTACGCCACATATGCCTTCTGCCGCCTCTGCGACGACATCGCGGACGAAGAGATGCCGTTGGAGGAAAAGGACCGCCAGTTCGCAGCGACCCGCCGGATGCTGGACGATTCCATGCGGGGCGACAACGATGGTCCCGTTTTCACCGCCTTACAGGACGCGGCCAAAGTCTTCGGCATCCCTAAAGAATACTTCGAAGAGGTCATAGAGGGCGTGGAAATGGACCTGACGAAGACCAGGTTCGCTAATTTCGAGGAGCTCCGGGAATACTGCCATAAGGTCGCGTCTGTCGTTGGCCTGGTCTGTATAGAGGTCTTCGGATACGAAGACCCCAGAGCCAAGGAGTACGCGATAGACCTGGGCCTGGCCATGCAGATAACGAATATCTTGAGAGACGTCAAAGAGGATGCCGAGCGGGGCCGAGTTTACCTTCCCCTGGATGAGATCGAGCGTTTTGGCTACTCCGTAGAGGAGCTGATGGCCGGAGTAGTGAACGAGCCCTTCAGGCGGCTGATGGCCCACCAGGCCCAGAGGGCTCGCGCCTACTTCAAGAGCGGCAGTCGCTTGCTGCCCTTGATAGACCAGGAGTCGAGGGTGTGCCCCGCGGTCCTTCACGGCGTGTACAGTGCTCTTTTGGACCGCATAGAGGCGTCGGGCTTTGAAGTCTTCGAGCGGCGGATCAGGGTGAGCAATCCCAGAAAGGTCATGATCACGGCAAGGCACTGGGCCGGAAGCATGATGCCCTCCCGGCCTGCGCCTCTGGCGAAAAGGTAGCTTCGGGTCATCCCGGTGAGCTAACATTCCCTCTCGATGCAAGCACTAATTCTCGCCCCATTCAGCGAAGCCGCCCTGGAAAGGCTGTCGTCTTCATTACAGGTGACCTACGAGAGCTGGCTCGACACCAGGATATTGTGGGACCCCGAGAAACTGGCCATCCGCCTGAACCGTGAGGACATGAGCGTCCTGGTCGTGGAGTCGGACTTCGTATTTGAAGAGGTGTTTGAAGCCGCTCCCCGCCTGAGGTTCGTCGGCATATGCAGAGGCGCGACGAACCAGATCGATGTCGAGGCCGCGACCGAACGCGGCGTGCTCGTCGTAAACACCCCTGGCAGGAATGCCAACGCCGTCGCGGAGCACACCCTGGCACTCATGCTGGCCCTATCCCGCAACATACCCTCGGCCCACCAGTCGTTGAAGGAGGGCCAGTGGCGGCGCAGTGCCTTTATGGGCATCGAGGTCCACAACAAGACCCTGGGTATAGCCGGCCTGGGCCGGGTGGGCTCCGAGGTGGCGCGCCGGGCCCAGAGTTTCGGCATGCGCCTGCTGGCCTACGACCCCTTCGTTTCTCCCGACTACGCCCGCCGCCTGGGCGTCGAGTTGTTGCCCCTGGAACAACTCCTGGCCCAGTCCGACTTTTTGACCTTGCACACGCCCCTCACCGACAGCACTCATCACCTGATTGGCGCGCGGGAGCTGGCGATGATGAAGCCGGGTGCCCGCCTCATCAACGTGGCCCGGGGGGAGCTCATCGACGAGGAAGCGCTGTTTCAGGCCCTGGAGTCGGACCGGCTGGCCGGGGTTGCCCTGGACGTGTTTGCACAAGAGCCCCCCGGGCAGAGCCCGCTGCTGAGCCACCCCAAAGTTGTAGCCACGCCTCACCTGGGGGCATCGACCCAGGAAGCCCAGCGGGAGGTGGCAGTGGAGGCCGCGGAACAGGTCCTGGCGGTGCTGGCGGGGGAGCCGGCCCGCAACACGGTTAACGCCCCTTTCCTGGCCCCCGAGGCCCACAAGGAGCTTTCCCCCTACCTACAGGTGGCATCGCTGGTGGGGAAACTCCTTACCGATCTTGCCGAGGGTCAGTTCTTGGGGATCACCGTTGTGTATCAGGGAGAAATTGCCAAACACGATACCGCCATTCTCAAGGCCGCCGTGCTGGCCGGATTACTGGGGCCGGTGAGCAGCGAGCATGTGAATCTAATCAACGCCCCCTTCCTGGCCCAACAGCGGGGATTGAACGTCACCGAGCAGCGGAACCCGGCGGCCCAGGAGTATGCCAGCCTACTCACGGCGACGCTGGATACTACCGGCGGAGGGATTACGCTGGCCGGAACGTCCATGCGTGACGAGGCCCACATCGTAAAGGTCAACGACTACTGGGTGGACATCACACCCTCGGTGCCCTACTTGCTCTTCGTGGACAACGAGGACCAGCCCGGCTCCATTGGAGCCGTGGGGACGGTCACGGGGCGGCACAACATCAACATCAGCTTCATGGAGGTGGGAAGGCTGAGCCTGCGCGGCAGGCC
>JADFKI010000050.1 GCA_022565015.1 Chloroflexota bacterium | reverse complement strand
GCCGTCCACGGTCAGGGCGATGCTCCCGAGCTTCTCTATGTCGGCTCCGCCATCAGGGCCGTTGTCGCGGGCCAACTTACTCAGATGCCGTAAACTGCCTTGGTTTTCCTTGGAACCTGGAGAGAAATGTTTCATCGCTGGAATTTCGCTATGAAATGATCGGCCATACTACATCTTCGTAAGAAATACGTCCTCATACTGGGGTTACGGGATTTGATAATAAACTCTCAATTCGGAGCCCACAAAAAAGAGAGGTAGATTTTCAGACGCTGCAATACCCCTTTCAGAGACCCCTCTATCGAATTCAACTGCCACAGATCGCCGTCCACGACTCAGATGTCACAGCCTTAGGTAAACTTTCCCGTATTCCGGACCGGACTATGAATACATACAATTAATGTCTTCAACCAAAGTATTAGGTCTTTTTGTGTCGGCCGTTAGGCCATTGTGCTGTAATGGTCCGACTTGCTAAATAGGGGCCCCGACACTTCGGGGTGGCGGATCTCATCGGGGGATGGATGAAAAAAGGGAGCCCCCGGCTCGGGGACTCCCTTAATTCGCGTTGGCCCAATTTGAAGCGGTGCTAGTCTATCGACCGCCCCATCGAGTATCCAGACCGGCTCATGCCACGACACTCACCTTATTCGGGAGGACTCCCTCCAGCATGGCTTCGCACGCGTGAATGATCATCTCCACGGCATAGTCGTGGCTGATCTCACTGGTGTTAATCACGAAATGGTACAGCTCTGGCGCATCGGGTTCATCGATGTCAAAGAAGCGTTTGAAATAGTAGGCCCGCGCCTTGTCCCGCGCTTCTACTGTTTCGGTCGCCCGCTGCAGGTCCAGCCGTTCTCGATGAACGATCGTGTTGATTCTCGCCTCCACAGGCGCCACTACTCCTACCCGCAAAACGTCGGGCATGTCCCTGAGGATTACGTGTCCGCCACGCCCGACCAGTACGACGTTGCCGCTGCCCGCCATCTCACGCATGACCTTTCGCACGCCCTCGATATACTTTTCGTCTTCCAGCTCGTGGCCTCGTGTAATTGTAGGCTGGGGCAGGTCTTCGTACTCCTCGGTCAGGAAGGCCGCCACGCCCGGCCCAAAGTAGGGGTCGCCTCCGGCGCCCGTTACGGCGGAGCGCTCGAGTATGCGCTGCAGCAACCGCGAGAAGCGTTCGCCGGTCGTGGGCGGCCGCTCCTCTCTCTGGTGAAGGGCCTCTACGGTGGCCCCCACGTGCCTGGCGACGTCCGTCAAAATAAGTCGGTCGACGTAATCCGCCTCTAATCTCTGTGCTACCAGCGGGCCAAGTGATCGCGCGCCGGCCCCGGCCAGGCCTCCAAGCGTTATCACCGTCATGGATCACCTCCATGTCTCTTCCAGTTAAGTCAGATACCGCGACTCCTACCGGCCGTAGCTCCGTTTACGTCTAATCCCATCAAATAACAAGCCCGTGGCCCGCCACCTATACCTCCGCACCCTTCCATGCGGGGTCCAGATGCGACGCCGGATCGAGGGACTCCGCCAGGCGTTCGAGGGTATACCTATACCTGCTCATAAGCACCCCACAAACGGCCTTATATATATGCATGCCGATTCGTGGTTCCAGCTCGCACAACTCCATGAATCTGACTCGTGGAATCACGATGGCCTTCCCATCCGTAGCGGCCCTGGCAGTCGTAACCATTCTGGGAGGCTCGAAAAGCACGGCTACCGGGAGGGTCTCTTTCGACTTTACCCTCCTTACGACCACATCCACGCCCTTTGAGGTAGTCGTTACTACTATCTCACCCCTGGTGATGACATATAGGCTCTCCGAGACTTCATTTTGCACGCCAAGGTAGTCGCCTTCACTGAACTCCCTCTCTTCGCACAAGGCAGCTATGCGCTCCAGATGCCTCTCCGACAGACCACGAAATATATCGACCTCTTCCAGGTAGTGGCCGATGTGCTTGACGTCAACTCGATAGACCATTCGATTCCTTCTTCCCGATCACAATCCCAGACACGATCGATGCCCGTCTTCTCGCCTTGCCTCGGCCGGAGACGGGGATTATATGCTGCTTTTCACCCTTGGTTGTTTTTGTTTAAAGAAAATGCAGCGTTGCCGGGTAAATGGCATGTCCCCTGGAACGGGGAGCGCACTGGTGCTCAGGCGCTTGAGACCGCTTACGCGGTTGGCCCTGAACGAAGCAAGTCATGTGAAAAGGGGTGTGTCCATAGGCAACACCGTACTTGACACTTCAACTTTTAACGGACGACTAGTTCATCTTTGCAGAAAGAGCGCAACTGTGTCAACTCTGTTCTGCTTTTCACGACATATTTAGCCCTGATGCTACGATAATGAAACAATTAACACGACGATGAATGCATGTAATCATTTTCCATCATCAGCACACGCTTAGAGGCATGATCCAGGCGATCACGCCTCTGACCACGCCGACGCGTAGGGCGTTAGCTATGGGAATTGGAGCCAAATACCCGGCTACAGGATCGCGTTCAGCTCTTCCAGGTGCCCCAACCAGTGCTTGGTAATGCCTTCCAGACGCTGCGTAGCCGAGAGCTCCGTTCCGTCTGCCCGAACCAACACCGTAACGTCCGGGTCTTCCAGCCCGCGCGCGCCATCTGCCAGGCGCTCCTGCAGGGGAATTATGTCTTCGATTAGCTGAGCGACATCTCGCCCCGCGGCTCTGCCGACCGACCTCGCGTTCATCTCATCCGTAGATGCGTATATCCGATGCGGCTCCCCACCCGATGCCACGGATTCGATACCCTCAACAGTGGCCTGATGCCAGTAGATCATGTGACAGAGCACCTCTCGAGGGGTCCACAGGTCTATCCTGACCTCAGAATCCGCCTCCGCCTTGAAGTATGAGATGCCCGCATCAAACGCCTGCTGAAGTGAAGCAACAAGCGTGTCGGTCTGCTGAGCGGTCGTCATAGAAATCCCCCTTTTATATCAACGATCTACCTGGTGTAAATCTTAAGCTAGGTACCCAGATAATGTTCGACGACGCCATCGAACAGTGACGGCGTGAGCCCCGTGTTCCCACTGTCGGGATGGGCTAACGCCATGTGTCGAGCAAACTGGTCAAGCTCCACGTCATTGTATTCCACATTGTCAACCTTGAGCGCGATCAGGTCGGCGATAGGCTTTCCGCTCTGGCTAGAGAGCGCCCGGAGGGCTTCCAGGCCGCCGACATGAGTGAGCTGCAATGAGTACATGCCGTGGCGGGTCCCTCGGTCATCTAGCTGCGCATCGACAATGCCTTTGATCATCGGGCCGTTGGCAAGATAGAAGTCCTCCAGGGCGATCACGACGCCCACTATCCGTTTGCCTTCTATCACGGCCTTTAGCTCGCTCGGACTGTCGAGAAACCCGCTAAGCTTCCCTACCATATCGACGACTCCACCCCTACGGGAGAGGTCCTGTCCCAGGTGTTTTGGGTCCCCCGTGGAGCGGCCCAAGGCTCCGAAGGGCCTGGTTATCGTCTCGATCACCACCGCCGTATCGGAGTTGTGGAGGACCCACGGCAGGCCGTCTGAACCGCCTGCCAGATCAGGTTGCCCCTTCAGAAGCTCGCCGACGTAATCTTTGAAGGCCCTGCCCATGAGGCTTATGTAGCCCGGCCTGTCGAGGTCGATGAGGTCGTAGTACAGGCCGTGGGTAATCCGACGTAGCAAAAAGGCGGGCACGGGAGCCAGATACTCATTGCCCGGAAGCCTCAGAACGGGCGCCTTCCTGAACGGGTTCAAATTGTAGGGCTCGAATTGGGAGTTCCGCCCGTCGGGTACATCGAGCATCGACCGATAGGCGGCGTAGTCGCAAGAGAGGAGGGCCAGCGCCTTTTCGACGTCGCCTTGCGTACAACCAACCGGCGTTGCGTCCGAGGGCGAAAAAGGCTTTCCAGGGTTGCCTAAGGACCATCGATAGGCCTGCATGCCGATTCGAAGATACTCGTCCAGCGACAGGCCATAGCTGTCCGCAAAGGCCTCCTCGAAGTCAAAGCCGACTTCGTGCCGGAGGGCGGGCGCGATTCGTCGATAGATGATCAGTGACCGGGGAACGTAGCAGTCTTCTTCCAGGTCCGGAAGCTGCTGATAGGCAACGCGGTGCATGAGCGACTCGGCCGATGAGGGCACTGGAACGCCCCACGAAGAAGATGCCGATGCCACAACGCTGGTGGCGAGCCCACAGCAGAAGTCAAACTCCTCCCGCGTAAGCTCGCGGGGAGCTCCGCCATTATGGTCTGAAGAGTCCAGCAGCTGTCTTACGACAAGGGCAAGCTGAAATCCCGCATGGCTCGACTCGCTTTCCACCGCGACGCGGGCGATAAGCCCTAGTCCGCCTTCGACGTCCACACCGGCCAGGATGGATTGCATGGCGTTGAGGGCATCAATCCCGGAAACGGTCGGATTTAGGCGGCCCTCGAAATAATCGGCTGTCATGGGAGGCTAGAGCTTGACCAGGGAAAGGGTATTGTAGTCCTTGAGACGCTCCCTTCCCCCAAGGTCAGTCAGCTCCAGAACGACTGCAAGGCCGGCAATCGTTCCTCCCGTGCGCTCCACCAGCTTGGCTGCGGCGGCCATGGTCCCGCCCGTGGCCAGCAAGTCGTCTACGATAAGCACCCGATGGCCGTTGGATATGCCGTCGATGTGGACCTCCACCGTATCGGTGCCGTACTCGAGGTCGTAGGTAACGGAATAGGTGTCAAAGGGAAGCTTGCCCTTCTTCCTGACGGGGACCAGAGGCTTTCCGGTACAGTATGCGAGAGGGGCGGCGAAAAGAAATCCGCGGGCCTCGATGCTTACAATCGTGTCGACCCGTAGCGGCGCGCAGAGCTCCGACAACCAGTCCACGGCTTCGTGAAAGGCTCTGGGCTCGGCAAGCAGAGGAGTAATGTCCTTGAATAGAATACCCGGTCTCGGAAAATCCGGTATGTCTCGAATATATTCAGAAAGGTCCACGGCGCTTTGCCCCCACTATCTGGTGCGCGTCCGAAGTCAGCCCGATATTACGTTCGCATCGGGCATCGCCCCAGGCATGATAAGTCCCATAAGAAGATGGGTCAAGTGAGGTCTTTCCCCCCTTCTCCACCCGTCTTCTCGGCAGTCGGAAACGGTGCCTGGACGTCAATGTTTCTGGGCCGTGTTTGTTCAGTCCGCAAATAAAGCAAATATGAGAACGGAACAACTGACGGACATGCGTCTAAGATCCGTTATTCCGGCGAAGGCCGGAATCCACAAAGATGTTGAAGTCACCCAACTGACGGACATGCCCCCAAGACCAGCCACCCGAATGACGAAATTCCCTGGATTCCGGCATTTGCCGGAATGACGGGTGAACAGACTGCGGTGCAAAAAATGGAGAATGTCGCCTTGACACTGGGGAGGCCTTGCTCTTTGGCAATCTAAATGCTAACTTTTTCGCGTGCGCCGCAGAATGTTGGGGAGGATGAGATGCCGCTATTAGACGCACTGGTGCCTGGGAGAGCCAAGGCCAATACGCGCAAGGCGATCGGAGATTTGAACGCCCTGGCTCACGAGGAGGCTGAACGACAGTCCTTGTCTCCCGGCGCGGCTATGCTATGGAATTCCATCTGCGACGGAGCATCTTATTTGATGATCCAGCTTTTCGTGGCCAATGAAGACAAGACCGTGGACTGGAGACTAAAGGGCCATAGAGGCAGACTGAAGCCACCGCGACTGGTGGCCATATACTGGTGGATGGTCCTTTATCAGCTCGTGTTGTTCAAGAAGAGGGGCGCGGAAAGATACGAGGTGGAGGACGAGTTTTCGGAGCTGCTTGGCACGGCACAGAGGTTCTTGAAGAACCTCGTGTCCATCGACGGCTACGGCGAGGCAGGACCGGGTCAATGGGACGAAGGATGGGTCTCGCAGGTCCCTTTGGAGGCGGCCCTTGGACTCTACAATCACATAATGCAAATACTGGGACTCCGGATTAACCTGGAACAGCGCATTAACAGGGTATCCCTATTCACCTCAGCCTCTGAGCGTGCGTACGATGCCATTGTAAAGATGGAGCTCTCGCGCAGGAACGGGACCGAACCAGGAGCTTTAGAGTGAGTCATGAAAATCAGGCTGCCATCGACCTAATTCAACGGCTTCCCGACGACGCCGCTACAGCCGACATTATTGAAGAGCTTTATTTCGAGCAGCAGGTGGACAAGGGGCTTCGCGACGTAGTAGAAGGCCGGTTGCTTTCTCACACGGAGCTGAAGGAACGAATCGCGAAATGGCGGAAATCCACTGGACGTTTGCGTCGGAGGCAGACCTGCGTGGAACTGAAGGCAAAGAGATGAAAATCGCGGTCATGGGCTCGGGCGGGGTAGGGGGCTACTTCGGCGGCCTGCTCGCGCGGGCGGGCGAGGACGTAACCTTTATCGCAAGAGGCGCCCACCTGGAAGCGATCAGCTCCAACGGTCTACGAGTCGTCAGCGACCTCTCAGGGGAGTTCGTCGTGACCCGCCCCGCCACTGACGATGCCCAGGAAGCCGGAATCCAGGACCTCATACTTTACGCCGTAAAGATGTACCACAATGCGGAGGCCATCTCCTTTATCCAGCCGATGGTGGGGCCCGAAACAGTGATATTGACGCTCCAGAACGGCCTCGACAACGGCGACCTGCTCGCGGACGCGTTTGGCCGTGACAGGGTCATGGTGGGCATGTGCGCGCTTCAGGGCCGCGTACGGGAGCCCGGCGTGGTAGAGCAGCTGGGGCAGGTGGGCAGGGTGGTCTTCGGAGAGATGGGCCAGGGCATTACACCAAGAGGCGAGGCCCTATTGAAGCTGTTCGAAAAGGGCGGCTGGAACGTCGAGCTTTCGGATAACGCCATGGGCGCTATATGGAGGAAGTTCATATACCTGGCCGGGACGGCGGGAATAAACGCAATCACCCAGGCGCCCTACGGAGAGATGCGAAATATTCCCGAGACCAGAGAGCTCATAAGCCGCAGCTATCAGGAGATAATAGATGTCGCCAACGCTCTGAAAGCGCCCATTGGCGACGGCGTATTGGAATGGGCAATGAATTCGCTGGACGAGTTTCCTGCCGAAGGCATGGCATCCCTCGCAAAGGACTTTCGCGACGGCAATCGCGTGGAGCTTGATGGCATCACCGGCACGGCGGTCAGACTGGGGAAGCAGACCGGAGTACCCACGCCAATAAACAGTACGATATATTCCCTGCTCAAACCGGCGGCCCTCCGCATCGAAAAGGCGCTTGGAGGCTAGACGTTCCGTACTATTCATGTGGAGTCTACGAAGAACCTTTCGGTGCTTTCTCTGTCGAAACTTTTCCTATTCCGCAGCCTGAGCTGATATAGCCATGCGCTCCGTTCCAAAGACCACGACGAGGCCAAGAAATGCTTGAAAGCCTGAAATCTCAGTTCGGCTTCGACAGCTTCCTGCCGTTGCAGGAGGACATTATCGCCAACGTCCTGTCATCGCGAGACTCGCTCGTGCTCATGCCAACCGGCGGCGGGAAGTCCCTCTGCTACCAGCTTCCGGCGCTTTCGCTGAGCGGCATTACCCTGGTCGTGTCACCCCTGATATCCCTCATGAAGGACCAGGTGGACGCCCTCAGAGCGAACGGCATCGCCTCCGAATATATCAACAGCACTTTGGCGCAGACGGAGATAGCTCGCATAGAATCGCAGGCGAAGAGGGGCCAACTCAAGATCCTGTACGTCGCGCCGGAGCGGCTTGCATCGCCTAGATTTGGCGACTTCCTGGCCGGCCTCGAGATCAGCCTGATAGCCGTCGACGAAGCCCACTGCATCTCCGAGTGGGGCCACGATTTTCGCCCGGACTACCGCAACCTCAAGTCCTTGAGACACAAGTTTCCCGACACCCCCATAATCGCACTGACGGCCACGGCCACCGACCGCGTTCGCGAGGACATCGTTGCCCAACTGGGCATTGAAGATGCCCGGCAGTTCGTCTCTTCCTTCAATCGGCCGAACCTGACGTACGTCGTCCAGCGCAAGAGGAACTCGTTCGACACGATTCTGGAGCTGATTCGTCGACGCGAAAACGAGTCTGCGATCATCTATTGCGCCACCAGAAAGGCCACCGAGGAGCTAGCCGAGAGGCTTTCGGACAACGATGTGAAGGCTTTGCCATACCACGCCGGGCTCGAAAGAGTCCTTCGGAGCGAGACTCAAGAGAAGTTCATTCGTGACGAGATCAACGTCATAGCGGCGACCATCGCCTTCGGCATGGGCATCGATAAGCCCAACGTACGCCTGGTCGTCCACCAGGACCTGCCCGCATCGTTGGAGCGATACTATCAGGAGACGGGTCGAGCAGGTCGAGACGGCCTTGCCAGCGATTGCGTGCTGCTCTACTCATACGGGGACCGGGCCCTTCAGGAGTTCTTGATCAACCGGAGTGAAGACGAGGTGGAACGTGCGAACGCCCTCGAGAAGCTCGACCTCATGGTTGAGTTCTGCGAGCTTCGGACGTGCAGGCGAAGGTATCTGCTGGAGTACTTCGGTGATGACCGTTGGTCGGGCGACTGCGACGCATGCGACGTATGCATGAGCACCCCGGAGCAGTTTGACGCGACTGTCATCGCTCAGAAGGTCCTGTCCGCCGTCATTCGCACCGAGGAGCGGTTCGGCATCGGCCACATCAGCGGAGTGCTGAGAGGCGCGAACACCAAACGCATCCGGCAGCTTGGTCACGATGAGCTCAGCGTTTACGGCATTGTCGATGACTACAGCGATGAGGGTGTGAGAGAGGTCGCCGAGCTTCTCATCGACAAGGGCCTGCTGGCAAAAAGGGGCGCCGAATACCCAACCATCGCCGTAACCCCGGAGGGCCGGTCTTTTCTGAAGTCCCGGGAAAACCTCTCGCTGACACGGCTGAGCCGCATGCCTGAGCACGACGTGCAACAACACGGCTCCGACCTTGACTACGACCCGAGCCTATTCGAGAAGCTTCGTAGCCTGCGTTCGAGAATAGCGCTGGAGAGGGACGTGCCTCCCTACGTGATCTTCAGCGACGCGGCGCTAGGGCAGATGGCGCACTATTACCCTCAAAGCCGGGGCAATTTCGCCCGAATATCGGGCGTCGGCGATGTTAAGCTGGAGCAGTTCGGAGAGGCGTTCCTCTCCGTGATCGTGACCCATGCGCAGCTACACAGACTGCGCGAGGGGACCGTTCCCGCGAAGGCCTCGAGGGGGCGCCGGCGTAGCTCAAGACGGAAGGGACCTACACATGACTTCATAAGAGACCTGGTCCGGCAGGGCCGCTCCATTGGCGAGATCGCGGAAGATCGGGGGCTTTCGCAGAGGACGATCATCAAGCATATAGAGGCTCTGGTCGAAGAGGAAGAACAACTTGACATCGATTACTTGATGCCGGAAGAGGACCGAATCACGCGGGTCAGGGACGCCTTTGAGCAGACCGGAGGGCACTACCTCGCGCCCGTACGAAAGCTGCTCGGAGACGACTACTCGTACGAGGAGATCAATCTCGTGCGAATCCGCATGGCCCAGGACCGGTAGCTCTCGTTGAACAGTCAATCGTAACGGAACCGCGGACATATGAAATTCACCAACTTTCTTTTTCCTGAGAGCAAGACTCCCGACACGGACTTCCGGGTGGTGACCGACGCTCTCAAGGAGGCGGAGCTTTCGGAAGAGCTCGGCTTCGACGGGATATGGCTGGGGGAGCATCATTTTGACGGCGCGTGCTCCTATGCCGACCCCATCTCCTTTGCCGCCGCCGTGGTGGCCAGGACGAAACGCGTTACGGTAGGTTTCGCGGCCATTCAGGCGTCGCTGCACCATCCCGTGAGGCTCGCGGAGCAGATAGCGCTGCTGGACAACCTCAGCGAGGGCCGCATCATCGTGGGAACCGCCAGGGGCACCGCGTTCAATTTCTACGAGTACCGTGGCTACGGCGTCGCCTTTGAAGAGGCGCAGGGACGGCTCCTGGAGTTGGAAGACATCCTGGTCAAGGCATGGACGACCGAAGGACTGACGCACAAGGGAGAGTTCTGGGACATAGAAATCCCGGTCCTGAGACCAAAGGTATACCAGGACCCGCATCCGCCTATCATCAGGGCTGTCGCCACCGAGGGATCGACCATCGAGATGGCCAAGCAGGGACGTCCAATCATGCTGGTCATTCATCCCGACGACGTGACCCGGGACCGCTTCGACAAGTATCGCGCGACGATGGCCCAGAGCGGGTTCGACGATGAGGCCGTTGAGCGCAGCATGAGCAACTGCTGGATCTGGCGCAATATCGTCGTGGCCGACACCGATGCCGAGGCGGAGAGGATCGGCGTTGACGCGTACTACGGGAGCCGTGAGCACATCGGCACGACGCGAAAACGGCTCAACACTCCACAAGAGCAAGAATCGCTTTCCACCGAGATGGCGAATCCGCGCCACACGCTGGAGCACGGCCTGATATTCGGCTCGCCGGAGACCGTCTGCGAGAAGATCAGAGAGATCGAGAAGATGGGCATCGGCGGCCTGATCATCCACTTCAGGCTGGGGCCCATGTCGTGGGAGGACAACGAGCGCAGCCTCCGCCTGTTCGCGGAGAGGGTGCTGCCGGAGTTTCGCACGTCGATGAAAGTCTAGCACGGAGCCCCTGGAGGAACGACCATGACGACACTGGGCATCCCAAGCTACCAGCCCGCGGTGATGGGCACGAAGCACATGGTGGCCGCCAACAACTACCTGGCGGCGCAGGCGGGCTACCGCATCCTGGAAGAGGGCGGCAATGCCGTGGACGCGGGTGTGGCGACCGGGCTCGCGATCAACGTCACCATGCCGCAGATGACCAATCTCGGCGGCGTGGCCCCCATCATCATGTATCTCGCGGACTCGGACGAGGTGTTGACCATCAGCGGCCTGGGACGCTGGCCCAAGGCCGCCACGCTGGAGGCCCACAAAGAGCGGTTCGGAGACGAGATTCCCCAGGGAATGGCCTCTATCGTGACGCCCGCGGCGGCCGACGCATGGCTCACGGCGCTGGAGAGCTACGGAACGATGAGCTTCGAGCAGGTTGTCGCGCCGGCGCTGGACCTGGCTGAGAACGGCTTTCCCAACACGCTGAGCATTCTGCGAATGGCCCAACGTTTCGAGGACTTTTTGCACGACTGGCCCGCCAACGGGGACATCTTCATGCCTGGCGGAGTGCACCGTCAGGTGGGCGACGTGTTCGTACAGAGCGATCTGGCAGCGACCCTCCGGAGGATGATTGACGTCGAGCGAGCCAACGGACATCGAGATCGAAAAGAAGCTGTCAGAGCCGTCCGCGACTATTTCTACAAGGGAGAGATAGCGGAGGAGATGGCCCGGTTCTGCCGGGAGCACGGCGGATTTCTGACCCTGGAAGACCTGCGAGACTTCCACGTGAAGATAGAGGCGCCGGAGCGCGGGTCGTACAAGGGCATCGACGTCTACACCTGTGGATTCTGGTGCCAGGGCCCCGCGCTCATCCAGGTGTTGCAGATTCTGGAGGGCATGGACGTCGGCTCTCTGGGCCACAACAGCGCTGACTATCTTCACGCAGTGCTGGAGTCCGTCAAGCTCACCTTCTCGGACAGGCACAGCTACTACGGCGATCCCGAATTCGTTGATGTGCCGCAGGCGCTAATTTCCAGCGCATACGCCGAGATACGCCGCGACTTGATTGATATGACAAGGGCGTGGCCGGAGATGCCGCCGCCTGGAGACCCAAGGGCCTTGAAGGCCACTACCAACGGAATATTGTCTGCGCCGGCGCTGGCACCGGTCGACGGCAGCCGCGAAGACGAGGGCGGCACGGCCTATTTCTGCGTCGTGGACCAGTGGGGCAACGCATTCAGCTCCACGCCCAGCGACCTCACGGTCCATACCCCGATCGTGCCCGGCCTGGGCGTCGGAATTTCGCCCAGGGGCTCGCAGGCGTGGCTCGATCCGGAGCACCCATCCTGTCTTGCTCCGTGGAAGCGTCCCAGGCTCACGCCCAATCCCTCGCTGGCGATGAAAGACGGCAAGGTCTTCATGACGTTTGGCACGCCCGGAGTCGACGCGCAGGTGCAGACGATGGTACAGACGTTACTGAACATCGTCGAGTTCGGCATGGACGCCCAACAGGCGGTGGAGGAGCCGAGAGTCGTCAGCCTGAGCCATCCGGATACGGGCTGGCCACACCCATATCAGCCCGCCGCCGTGAGGGCCGAGGGCCGCATCCCGGAAGCCACGCTGGCCGAGCTGGAACGGCGGGGGCACAAGATACAGCGCCAGGCAGACTTCATGCAGATGGGCGGCGCACTCTGCGTCATAACCGTCGACCACGAGAGGGGGCTGCTTGTAGGTGGGGCGGACCCGCGCCTGGAATCCGCCGCCGTCGGCAGGTAGTTTTCAGCTTCGGCTGTTCTAAATTTCGCTCGTAAATCGCGCAGGCCGCCATACGGCGGTACCAGACAGCGGCGGCTTGAATCACTCTTCCGCTGCGAATATAATTCCGCTGTCCACTAACCGAGTGTTCCCGAATTCGCCCAACTATTAGGAGGAACGATGATTTCCATATTCGTGACGATTCAGATCAAGGACGGGTTCGCAGACCAGTTCAAGGCGGCCAGCCTCGGCGACTCCCAGGGTTCGGTCCGAGATGAGCCCGGCTGCTTCCGGTTCGACATCCTTCAGAACTCGGAGGACCCGAACCGCTTCCATCTATACGAGGTCTACCAGGACGACGCGGCCCTCGACGCGCACAGGAACGCGCCCCATTACAAGAAGTGGCGTGAGACGGTGCAGGACTGGTTCGACGGTGACATACAACGCGTCCTAATGTCGACCATATTCCCTTCGGACGGTGGCTGGCAAAAGCAGAAGCCGCATCTGCTGGACTGGTGATTTTTCTCCGGGACCGCAGAGCATCCCCTTGATAGCGTAGATCTCTTCTCCGAATTCAGTCGGCCAATTTATCATGGAGATATGCGGATACTGAACAGAAGGTCCGTGGCGAGCATGTCACGGGCCTTCTTCGATCCACGCGCCCCTGGTGTTTACCCGACCATTGCCCCTGGGGGAACAGTACGACTTCAGCGCACCATTGACACCGCGCCTCACAAAAAGTATGGTATGGCAACTAATGTAAGCGCTTGCTTACGATACGCAGGTCAGGAGAATGGACATGACACAAGGAGCGACGGCAGGCAGGGGCGACGTGATCGTGCTCGTGGGCACGCGCAAAGGGGCCTTCATTCTTTCCTCCTCGCAGGGCCGAAAAGACTGGTCTCTGTCGGGGCCCCACTGCACGGGCGGAGACGTCTTCCACATGGCGTACGATCCTCGCAACGGCAGCACATACGTGGCGGTAAACGATCCAGTCTGGGGCCCGGAAATCAGGGTCACCCGGGACCTGGGGGTGACATGGGCAGAGAGGGGGCAGTCACCCAAATTCGCCGATAACGGCAACATGACGATGAACAAGCTCTGGCATGTCGAGCCGGGTAGGGCGGAAGAGCCCGGAGTGATGTACGCGGGAGTGGACCCGGCCTCCCTATTCAAGAGTGAGGACGACGGTGGGACGTGGCGCGAAGTCGAAGGCCTAACCAGCCACCCCAGCAGGGACTCGTGGCAGCCTGGCCTGGGCGGGCTCTGCCTGCACAGCATGGTATTGCATCCCACGAACCTTGAGACGATGTGGGTGGGCATATCGGCGGTCGGGGTATTTCGCACAGACGACGGTGGGAAGAGCTGGCAGCCTCTGAACAAAGGGGTCCGCGCCGACTTTCTCCCGGACCCCCTGCCTGAGCTGGGCCAGTGCACCCACAAGCTACTGTCCCCGTCTTCGCAGCCGGACACGCTCTACCAGCAGAATCACTGCGGCGTGTACCGCAGCGACAACGGCGGTCAGTCATGGGAAGATATTACGGACGGGCTGCCGTCTCGATTTGGCTTCGTGCTGGGGCTGCACTCGCAGGACCCCGACACGCTATACGTCATGCCCGAAGACAACGTTCAAGGCACGGACGTCGGCGGAGGGTACCGAATCGTGTCAGAGGCAAAGATGCGGGTCTACCGCAGCCGCAATCGAGGCAACGACTGGGAGCCGCTGACGAAGGGCCTGCCGCAGGAGAACGCCTACATGCACAGCATGCGGGAGGGGATGACGACGGATAGCCTCGACCCGTGCGGAATCTACGTTGGCACTACGACGGGGCAGATATTCCACAGCCACGACGACGGCGACTCGTGGGAACTGATTTTCGACCATCTGCCGCCGATCAACTCCGTGGACTGCGCCATAGTCGTCTGAGGCAGGTAACAGACCGTTGTTGCTTGCTCGGATTGGCATGCGAACAGAGGCCGCGCAACAGATGCACGGCCCTGACGACTAGCTTGCAATGAGGTGTGGCTAACCTTTCGCCGTTAGCACCCCGCCGTGAATGCCACGCCTGGCCTCGAACGCATCGATTTCGTCGTTGTGCTCCAGGGTCAGGCTGATGTCGTCGAGGCCGTTCAGCAGCAGGTGACGTCGGAAATCCTCGATTTCGAACTCGGCGACGATCTCCTCGTCCGCGTCCCAGACACGCTTGCTCTCCAGGTCTACGGTGAGCCTGAACCCGGGATTGCTCTCTGCCCTTTCGAGGATCTGATTGACGATGTCCTCGGGCAGCACGACGGGCAACACGCCGTTCTGAAAGCAGTTGTTGAAGAAGATGTCGGCAAAGCCGGGGGCGATGATGCAGCGGAAGCCGTAGTCCTGTAATGCCCACGGAGCGTGCTCCCTCGACGACCCGCAGCCGAAGTTGCGCCCGCCCACGAGCACCGACGCGTCCTCGTAGCCTGGTTTGTTGAGGATAAAGTCGGGATTTGGCGAGCCGTCCTCGAGGTAGCGCCAGTCGTTGAAGAGGAACTGGCCGAAGCCCGTCCTCTCGATGCGCTTGAGGAACTGCTTGGGGATGATCTGATCCGTGTCCACGTTCACTCGATTGATGGGCATCACCGTGCCGCTATGACTTATAAACGGTTCCATCGTTTTGCTCCCAAAAAACAGGTTCGAGATTCCGTTCCCAGCGGAGCGGAGTCGGCTATTCCGGCTCCAACGCATCCAGCGCCCTTTTGATATTGGGGAGAACCTGCGGAAAATCCTCAGTTACGGTTTTCCAGACCACTTCAAGGTCTACCCCAAAATAGGCGTGAATTACAACGTCCCTCATTCCCGCCATAACTCGCTATGGTATTTCAGGAAATCTGTCCCGTACTTCAATTGGAACATACTTTACGGCTTCTCCGATAATCTCAATTGCTCTCACTGTCGCGAAGGTAGTCCTTTCGTCCTGCAAGAAGGCCGCATAGTCCATCCCTTCGACGAATCCTTGAGCTTTGGACATAGCCTCCGAGGCATCATTTAGATAGTCTACAGGCGTTCGGTTCACGCCTGAACAACCTCTTGCAGGATCCGTTCACCTATGTGGGGTTTCAGGGCACGCTTCATCACGAGGTCTACGTCAACTTCAAGAAGCTCGGACAATTCGATCTTGAGGGCCACAAAGTCAAAGAGTCCGGGCGTACGGCTGAACTCTACCAAGATGTCGAGGTCGCTACTTTCTCGCTGCTCCCCCCGGATGTAGGAGCCGAAAATACCTAATGACTCAACTCCGTACCGGTCCGTTAGTTCGGGAAGATGCTCCCGAATAAGACGCAGAGCCTTAGCAAGCCTATTATTCATATCCTGATTGTTTGCATTCATAATAAGACCTTGCCAGAATGCTGTCCCACCCGGCCCGCGCCGAAGGCCGTTCGAGGTTTCGCATCATTTTCCAGGGACTAGCCCCTCACCGCCAACATCGCCTCCCCAATCTATGCGGCTCTGTAGACCCGGATATCCACTTCAACTCCGGTGTGTAACGCCTCTTCGGCAGTCTCTAAGAGCTGGGCAGATACTTCTTCGTCCACATATTCTTCACCGCAGTTGTTGCACACAAGAGCGGGGACTTCCTTGACAACAAGGGTAAGTGATTCACGGTTCAGAGTCACTGTGATTTTGCTCTGGACGGCTTCACCGTGCTTGCAGATAACGCAATTCACCGCAGTCTCCTTCTGAAATCCCTTGTCCACTGGCTGCTATCAGGTTCGTAGACCGTTATGACCAATAAAATCCGGTCTTCCATGTTGTCCGCTACTACGACATGAATCGGACGTAGTCCTTGCATTCCCAAAACCAGTCGACTCGGGTAAGGAGAGTCGTCTGGATATTCTTCGATGATTTCGCCAGTCCTTACCACCCGTACTACT
>JADFKI010000049.1 GCA_022565015.1 Chloroflexota bacterium | reverse complement strand
CCCTCTTTTCGTCCCACAGCCGCAACCTACATGCCCGGAAACCACCGTTGGAACTCGCGGGCTAGCCTCTTGTCGCCTTGGATGGTTAATCTCTCAGCACCAATGGCTGCATCGACGGTGAGACGTCCGTACACGATTAGATTGAAGGTTTCTGTATCGCATTGGAAGGTCACGTCTGCCTTCTCCGTTCCAGCAGGCCCCATACCGGCCTTATCGCCTTCCACCACGATGTCTCCACTTCTGGCGCCTGCTCCCGTCAGCTCAATTCGGTAGCGAATGGGCGCGGGAAGCCGGGGACTAGGACGAAAGATAAACCTCTCTAGTTGGCTCGGAAGCATATCCATCAAGGCCGGCAAGCTCTCGTCGGAGAGATGTGCTTCAGGCTCCAGCTTTGAGCGGATGTCCCACCCGTGCATTGCAAGCTCCGAAATCCTCAGGTCAGGGTGAAACCGCAAGGGTTCGGTCCCAAGCGAGACGTAGTAGTGGGGTCTGTCCCAATCCTGAGGGCTTAGAGTGGCCATCAGTTGGTTCAATTGGTCATTTGTTTCGATAAAGTCGGAAAACACCTGTTCTCCCTGTCTCTCCCGCCTGGAAATAGCTTGCTGGGCGTTGCCCTCGGCGAATGAGGCCGCACTCACCGGGCCAGGAGCAGGTTGACCCTCCGGAGTCGGCGGGTTCCCTTGCAAACTCTGCTGGATCCGTTCTATTTTCCACTGAGCAACCCATGCAAGGTGGGCAACCACATCCCGCACCTCCCAGCGGTCGCAGGCGCTGGGCCTGTTCCAGGCCTCGGGTGGCAGGGAGCCAAGATATTCTTTGAGACGCTCCGACTCGGCGATGGCTATCTTGACGCGTTCGTCTGGTGAGTCCATGTTTTCCTCCCTCAATGGGATGCCCGATGATGAATCCTAATAGGAGTCGGGCGAATATATTCCGATCAGTGAGTCTGCTTGAGGCCCTTGGTTTCCGTCACAAGGCGTTGGCGCCAACCGGGAACCACCGTTGGAATTCAAGGGCAAGGCTACTGTCGCCTTGGACCGTCAATCTGTCGGCAGCGAGGGCTGTTTCGATGGTAAGACGTCCCCAGGCAATCAAAGTGAAGGTTTCTGTTTCGCACTGGAAGGTCACGTCGGCCTTCCCCGTTTCAGCAGACCACACTCCGGCCTTTTCGCCGTCTATCACGATGTCGTAATTTCTTGCGCCCGCTCCCGTAAGCTGCCAGCGGTAGCGAATTGGCGCGGGTAGCCTGTCTCTCGCACTGAAGAGAAATCTAACGAGCTGACCAGGAACCACATCTAGCACGACTGGCAAGCTCTCGTCGGAGAAATGTGCTTCGGGCTCAAGCCTGGAGCGGATGTCCCACCCGTGCATAGCAAGCTCTGAAACCCACAGGTCCGGGCGGTACCTCAGTGGTTCGGTCCCGAGCGAGGCGTAGTAGTGAGGTCTGTCCCAGTCCTGAGGACCTAAGGTGGTCATCATTTGGATCAGCCGGTCATTTTTCTTGACAAAGTCCGAGAGAACCTGGTCTCCCAGCCCTTCACGCCTGGAAATAGCCTGTTGGGCATTGCCCTCGGCGAAAGGGGAGGCATTGATTGGTCCAGGAGCTGGTTGGCCATGCGGGGTCGATAAGTCCCCCTGCAAACTTTCGTGGATCCGGTTTATATAGGCCTCTGCAACCCAGGCAAGGTGGGATACCACGTCTCGCACCTCCCAACGGTCGCAGGCGCTGGGCTTGTTCCAGGCCTCGGGTGGCAGGGACCCAAGATACTCTTTGAGACGCTCCGACTCGACAGTGGCTATCTTTACGCGTTCTTCTGGTGAGTCCATGTCACCCTCCCTCGACAGACTCAATTTGACCGGCTCCTAAGGCCTCAAAGAATCCCCCAACTACACCGTTGATACCCCCTCAATCACAGACAATATATCACGATGCCTTCACAGCTTTTGGGCTTCTGCGGTCGCGTAGTCGGGCATCACCTCAGTCGTGAAGAGCTCCAGCGACTGCATGGCCTGCTCATGCGTGAGCTCGCCCCACTGGAACGAGCACACGAAGTAGTTGGCGCCCGTCTCAAGGTATTCGTCCATGTATTCTCGAACGGAGGCGGGAGAGCCCGCCAGCGCAACTCCGCCGAGTCGAGTGGGATTCGTCCGGTTCTTCTGGGTGTCGAAGCGCTCTATCTCGGCTTCGATATCCCGTCGGATCTCCCTCGCGGGAAGCCCCTCGGGCCGCGAGCCCACGAAGCCGTACGAGCCATCCTTGCTGGTAAGAAACTGGTCGAGTCCTCGCTTCTCGGCCTCCAGGCGACGTGGTGTGCCAAGGTTCCAGCGATAGGCCTCCCAGGCCGGGGTCGCTATCGAAATGGCCTCCTCGTCCGTTTCGGCCACGACCATGTGCACGACGAGGCCGATCTTCGGCACCGTGCCCTGCTCCGTAAGCGAGCCGGCCCCGTGCTCCCTCTCCCATACCTCTTTGTAGCGCTGGACCTCGGACGCCAGGCTGTCGATGGTACCGACTATTATGGTATTCATGCCCTCTATCGCCGCGGTCTCCGGGTTTCGCATGTACCAGAGCGGCGGGTAGGGCCGCTGTACGGGTCGCAGTCGCATGGGCAGCGCGTCGAAGCTGTGGAACCTGCCTTCGTAGGTCAGCTCGTCGTGGCTCAGGCCCTCCTTAATGATCGCCAGGGTTTCGAGGTAGCGTGCGTAGTTGGTCTCCGAGTCGTCTTCCTGCCCCCAGAAATACGCCTCCATGACGCCGCCGCGCCCCACGCCGATCTCCATGCGGCCGCCGCTCAGGTTGTCCAGCATGCAGATCTCCTCGATCAGCCTGAGGGGATGATGCAGGGGGAGGACGTAAACGCACGGCGAGACCCTCAAGCGGCTCGTACGTTGCGAGACGGCCGCAAGAAATACATTCTGTGACGGAGCGAGGCTGTGTACCGCCGGCGAGTGGTGCTCGGCCAGGTGGTACGCGTAGAATCCCGCAGCGTCGAACCGCTCGATCTGCAACAGGCGCTTCTCATAGATTTCGTTCAGCGAGCCTCCCGGAACAGGCTCGATGTGATCAAATACTCCGAATTGAAGTCCCATGCCTTAGGCTCCGCTCACCCCTTCCAAGATTTAGGAGCTGAGTTCGCGGCACGTGCCACGAACTCAGCTCGTGGTTTTTGCCCTTAACTAGCCCGCCCAGGTAACTACCGCAGCTCGCCCCTGTATGCCAGGTAAGCCATTCTCGTGATCAGTCCGACACGATCCTGACCGGCGAAGTCCGCGAATCTGCCTACGTTGACCTGCTTAACGGTATCTTCTTCCGAGAGCCCGCCGTCGAATCCTCTGCGAATCTCGGTGTTAAGCAGTGACAGAAGCTCCACCGCATCGTCGAAGTCCGACCGGTCGCCCACGGGACCGTGACCGGGAACGAACGTGTCCGCGTCGAACTTCGCCACTTCCTCCAGCACAGTCAGCCACTTGGTGATATGCCCGTCCGGAAACGCGGGCAGGGTCTTATTTACGGCAAGGTCGGCGACAAACAGCAGCTTCTCCTCGGGAAGGTACAGGAGTATGTCGCTGTTGCTGTGCGCCCGGCCGTGGAAGCTCAGCTGAATCTCCCTGTCGCCAAGGCGAATGCTCATGCGGTCTTCGAAGGTGACGTCGGGCAGGGTCATCTTTATCTGGTCGAGCTCGGGAATCAGCTCGGTCCTCGCCCTGTAGCGTTGCATGTTGCCGTCGAACTTTTCCATCAGCTCGTCCCGGCAGTTGGCGTGAGCGACAATAGGGGCGGGCAGAAAATACTGGTTTCCGAAGACGTGGTCGCCGTGGAAATGCGTATTGATGAGAAATCGAATGGGGGCCTTCGTGACGTTCCGGACGGCGGCATACAGCCTGCCCGCCAGCGTCGGAGTCATCAACGAGTCGATCACCATGACGCCTTCGTCGCTTACGATGAAGCCGGCGTTGGTGGCACAGTTTTCCTGAATAAACGCGTAGACGTTCTCAGCAACTTCGATAACGCCGGACTTGTAAGCTGCGGTGGTCAACGTTGGACTCCTCTTGATTCATAATTTGAGCTGCCCGAATCGAGACAGAAATATTGGCGGCGACGGCGTCTCCGGCGCACCGGTCCAATGAACCCCGATTCATCTGGGAGATATTCCTCATAGGAGTCGGAGAGTCCGATACTCATGTCGGTCAGATGACTATCTCCTTCAGTGCCGGGGAAACGGCCAGCTTCGCATCCGTCATTTCCTGGACCTCTTCCGGGGAATATCCCGGCGCTATCTCACGAAGGCAAAATCCCTCCGGCGTGATGTCGATGAGTCCGAGATTGGTCATGAGCACTATGACGACGCCCCTCGCAGTGGCAGGCAGATTTAGCTCCTTTAGCAGTCGAGGGCTGCCGTCGCGGGTCGTATGCTCCATGGCAATGAATACCCGTTTGGCGCCCATCGCCAGGTCCATGGCGCCTCCGATTCCGCCGCCTTTGCGTCCCGAGGTCCTCCAGTTTGCGAAATCTCCCTTCTCAGAGACCTCGTAGCTGCCCATGACCGTTACGTCGATGTGCCCGCCGCGGACGATGACGAAGGAGTCGGCGTGGTGGACTATCGAGGCGCCCGGCTTCAGGCTTACGTGCTGGCCGCCGGCGTTTACGAGGTGAAGGTCCTCTTCACCCTTGGGCAGCAACGCTCCATAGCCGATCACGCCGTTCTCAGCGTGAAGTATTACGTCGTCGGCATAGTTTGAACAGAGCGTAGGTATGCCTATGCCCAGGTTGACGACCCAACCCTCCTCGAACTCCTGCGCAAGCCTCGCCGCCATCTGCTGTCTGTTTAGCGGAGTCTTTTCCATCCTGATCTATTCCTTTGTCTGAATTCCAAAAAACTATCGCCCGGTCGCCTTGTCCCAGATTCCATCAGCGGGAATCTTGACGATGCGGTCGACGAATATGCCGGGCGTGTGAACGTTGTCCGGGTCGAACTCGCCCGCCTCCAAGATGTCCTCTTCCACTTCGACGATCGTGATCTTCGCGGTCACCGCCATGATCGGGTTGAAGTTGCGCTGGGTGAGCCTGTATTGAAGGTTGCCGAACGCGTCCGCCTTCCACGCCCTTATGAACGCGTAGTCGGCATGCAAGGGGTACTCCAGCACGTACTCCTTGCCGTCGATGGTCCGATGCTCCTTGCCCTCGGCGAGCTCCGTTCCTACGCTTGTCCGGGTATAGAAGCCCCCTATGCCCGCTCCCCCGGCCCGGATGCGCTCCGCCATCGTGCCCTGCGGCACGAGCTCGGCCTCGATCTTGCCGGACTGGTAAAGCTCGTCGAAAATCGTGACGTTTGAGGGATGCGGCGAAGCCGTGAAGGCCATGATCATCTTGTCGAACTGGCCGGCATTTATCAGCACACTGACGTCCATGCTGTCGTCACGCCCGCCGGAGCCGTTGGATATGCCGG
Source organism: Chloroflexota bacterium (assembly GCA_022565015.1). Classification (GTDB taxonomy): domain Bacteria; phylum Chloroflexota; class Dehalococcoidia; order Lucifugimonadales; family JADFKI01; genus JADFKI01. The sequence goes on along the minus strand of JADFKI010000049.1, from coordinate 10,864 downwards.
TCAACCCGGTGGCTCCTTGCTCCAACAAGGCGGCCAGCAGGTTCCTGGGCGTACCCGGACCCGCGAAGCCGGGCAGCATGATAGTCGAGTTGTCTGGGATATCCGCGACGGCTTCCTCAAAACTTTCGAACACTTTGCTCTTCAATTGCGTGCTCCTGGACTCCATATTTGTCTACGACTTAGTAGCTATCTCAAAAAGGAGGACGCTTTGTTCCCGCCCTCCCACCCTCTGGGGTTTTTGTTCCTGGGGGCACATCCCCCAGGCCCTCTGCCAGAGGAGGATAGCCCCCTCAGGACTCCCCCATGACCATTTTGAGATAGTTTCTTAGTAGCTATCTCAAGACGTCTATTTAGAATGAACCATCCTTCGACAGGCTCAGGGCGAACGGGCAGAAAGAACGCTCTCCGTTCGTGGTGAGCTTGTCGAACCATCCTTCGAGATAACTGCCTAGCGCCTAGCCCCGGCGACCTACGTGGCCATGTCTCGCGGCGCCCGTCCGAGCCTGGCAGCCTGCAGCTCCTCGTTGGACACCAGGGGTTCTTTCAGCAGCCCCTCTGCCAGGCCGGCGGGAGGCTTGACATCTCGAAGCGCCGGTATTATCTCTTCACCCATTAGTCGAATGGACCGCATCAGCTTCTCGTGCTCGATTCCCCCGAACATCATCCAGTTGCTGATGTGCGTGCCGCCAACCTCGGCAAGGCTCTTGAACTTCTCTATTAGGGTCTCTGGGCTGCCGAAAAAGAGCCTCTTCATAAAGGCCTCGTCGTCCAACTCCCCCTCATACGGGCTCGAATCGACACTGCCGTTTTTGACGTCCTGCCTGTTGAGGCCGCGTTGCGCGCGATTCTGCCAACGGGCGTACTTCAGGCCTTCATAGGCCTCCTCATCCGTCGGGGCGACGTACGTCATGCACTGAAGCCCCAGCCTCAAATTGTCAACGGGCTTGCCCAACGCATTGCTTGCGTGGGCTAATACTCCATACTGTAGGCGAATGCCATCCTGGCCCATCATGCCGGACGAGAAGGGAAGCATGTCCAGTTCCGCGGCCAGCTGCATGGACTCCACGCTGGTCCCGGTAATCAAGAGCGGTGGGTGTGGCTTTTGCAGGGGCTTGGGGAAAATCGTTACCGGGTTTGGGACCTTAATGTACTCTCCCTCGTACGTGAATGACTCATCGGACGTCCACGCCTTCAAGATTACCTCCAAAGACTCGCGAAAGCGAACTCTGGACTCCTCGATGTTTTCACCAAAGCCAGCCATCTCGTAGGCCTGGTATCCTCTTCCCACACCGCACATGAACCTTCCGTCCGAAAGGTTGTCCAGGACTGCAACCTCCTCGGCCAACCGCAGGGGCTGCCACACGGGAAGTATGACCGACGCCGTGCCTATCTTGATTCGCTTGGTGTGCTGGGCGATATAGAGCGCCTGTAGAAGAGGGGCTGGTGAGTTGCCGTAGTTGGTAAAATGGTGCTCGGCGATGAGGCAGTAGTCGAAGCCCAATTCCTCTGAATATCTGATCTGCTCGAGACCCTCTTCAAAAAGGGTCTTCCAGTTCCTGAACGTAGGATTTGGCCACTCGTAGAACAGGCCAAACTGCATATTATCTTCTCCTTAGAATTTCGTTAAAAGTTATAGTATCACTCCCTCATCATGGAGCGATTCAACGTCTTCCCAGGTATAGTCCAATACCTCGACCAGAATGCGCTCCGTGTCCTCGCCATGTATGGGCGCCGACTTTCTCGTGGAGAGTGGTGTGGCGCTATAACCGACGGGGGTTTGCAGGTATTTGGTCGGTCCGAGCACGGGGTGATCGAAGTCAACGATGTAGTTGTTCTCAATCACCTGAGGGTCATTGGGCAAGTCCCAGATGTCCTGCACTCGCTCCCAGATTATACCCCCCGTGACATCCATGGCCTTTCCCCACTCTTCCCTGGTCTTTGTGAGGAATATTACATCCAAGAGCTTGATTAGCTCCTCCCGATTCTCGGTCCGCGCGTCCATATTGTCGTAGCGTTCGTCCTCAGGCAAGTCGGGCCTGTCGATCGCCTTGCAGAAGTCCGGCCAGTAGCGGTCGCTCTGGTTCATGGAAAAGGCGATCCACTTGTCGTCCTTACACTGGTAGGCGTTCCAAAGAGGGTTGCGGGCGGAGCTTCTGTCCTGACGCCTGGGCTCGTTGCCTGACAGCAGGGCCATGCCGTTGCGATTGCCGCCGAGCCACATCATGCTTCCCAGGTGGGAGACGTCGACCTTCTGTCCAAAGCCGAACCGCTCCCTCGCCATCAGCGCCCCCAGCACACCGTAAGAGAGCATGATTCCGGCGGCCTGGTCGGCGACGCTCTGCAGGTTGTAGGGCCTGCCGTCGTTTGGGCCGGCCCACCAGAGGGAGCCCGACCGCGCCTCGCCCGTGTACGCGAAGGCCGGCTTGCCGGAATCGGGCCCCTTCGGACCATAGCCCGACGCCGAGCCGTACACTATCTGCGAGTTCTGCTTCTTCAGGTCCTCGTAGCCCAGGCCGAGTCGCTCGGCAACGCCCTGGCGAAAGTTCTGGACGAAGACGTCCGACTTCTTCACCAGCTTGTACATGATCTCCGTGCCCCTGGGGCTCTTGAGGTCCAGCGCTATGCTGAACTTCTGGCGATTGAGCGACTCGAAGTAGGCGTTGAGGCCTTCGGGAAGCATCGACGACGCGCCGCTGACGCGATGGAACTGGCGGGCGTGGTCCCCGTCCAGGGACTCGACCTTGATCACCTCCGCGCCAAGGTCCGCCAGCATCATCGTCGAGACCGGGCCAAACTGCCACATCGTCCAGTCGATGACTCTAAGTCCGTCCAGTGGTCCAACCTTACCGTTGGCATCTGAAGCCATTTCGCGCTCCTCACCGGCTGCCCAACGCCTTGTCAAACGGCGGCACCCGACTAATCATGGTTCTCTGTGAGTACCAGCATTATATCCTTCGATCTGCAAAATGCGAAATCGGCTCCTCCCCCGTAATCCCCCCGATAGTCTACGACTGCTAATACTTTACAAAGCCTACATGCGGTCTCATGCCGCCAACGCTTTTAACAGGCGAATGCGAATCACTGGAATTCGACATCATCAGGCGAGGAACCCTTGAACATCGAAAGCACCATTCCCACCGCGACGACACCCGCCAATATCGTAAATGCTAGCCTTAGGCCCGCGGTGAACGCCATCAATACGCCCTCGCCGCCGGCCTCCGACACGGCCGAAAGCGTCGGTGGATAATTGGAAGCCGCCATCGTCGCGGTTACGATGGCCGTCGAGACGGCGATGCCGGTGAGGTTACCGGCGTTTCTTACCAGGTTCAAAAAGCCCACGATTACGCCGTATTCGCTCTCATTGACGGTACTCAGGACCGAGCTGCTGTTGGGGCTGTAGAACGTTCCGCTGCCGGTGGTAAGCACAAACATTCCTGTTATCGCGAAGTAGACCGACGAGGTTTCAGTGATCCTCGACAGCATCAACAGGCCAATTACGACCAGGGCCAGTCCACCGGCGTTGAACCACCTCCAGCCGTACCGGTCCGAGAGCATGCCTCCCAGCGGACCGGCCACGCTTATTGCCAGGGCTGACGGAATGATCATCAGCCCGATCTGCCTGGGGCTGAAACCCAGCACGGCTTGAAGAAAGAAAGGCATCATGAACCGCATGGCCGACGTCCCCGTAAAGGACATGAATGCCGCGGCCACGCCGAAGGTGAACAATCTCTCCTTGAAATGGCCCAGGTGCAACATCGGGTTCGCGGCCCGCAACTCGATCCAAATAAAGCCCGATATCAAGGCCACGATGGCCAAGATCGCGATAATGACGGGGGCGTTTATCCAGCCGACCCTGGGGCCGCTGGTCATCACCAGCAAGAAGGTAACCAGCGCCACCGTCGATACTACTGCGCCAAGCCAATCGAATCGGCCTCGGTCGCCGTCCTGATCGATCTTGCGTCCGTCCAGGATTACGATCGCCGCCAGCATTGCGATGACCGATACCGCGGCAATTGCAAACGGCACACCGCGCCAGCCAAAGGCGCTCACGACGAAGCCACCGACGGCAGGGCCCACGAGATTGCCGAAGCCGACGACTCCCATCTGGAGCCCTATCGCCTTTCCTCTCTCGGCGCTGGGAAAGGCCAGAATACCGATCGCCATCGAAGTGCCCTGCGTCATGGCGGCCCCGACCCCCATGACGACCCGCGAGCCGATCAGCTGGAGAATGCTGTCCGACATCCCCGCAAGCAACGCTCCAATGACAAAGACGGCCAGGCCGGCGACGTAGACCTTCTTAATCCCTACAGCGTCCGCCAGCCGTCCCATGGGCAACAGCAACGCGCTAACGGTGAGGACGTACCCCAGGAAGACCCATTGCGTGGTAGGAAGATCGGTGCCGAAATACTCGGAGATCGTGGGGAGGGCGACGATGATGCCGCCGTGGTCTGCAACAGACGTGAACAGGCCGATGGAGATAGCGGTAAAGGCCCACCATTTGTAGTGGGCCGCAATCGATTGCGTTGGGCTGCTAATTAAGGCTCTCGTGGGGTGCCTTCTTCGAAGACTCCGATGGCGGCAGTTCTTGCGGAGGTGAATTTACTGCAATACGTTTCAAATGTATGTGAATCTTACTCGAATCCCAATGTTCGCTCAACCGGCTATCCGTGCACCATTGTAAAACGTCGGCGAAAATTGGACACGACTGGGACATTGATAAAGTGAGACTTCCCGTAGTCAGGGGAGGAGCTCTCGAAAGAGGAGCAACCGTGCCCCAGGCACCCGCGCCCAATCCCTAGACGGTTAGGGACACAGGCTTTGGACATGGCGCCTCTTCTGAGAACGTCCCCTACACACTAATTGTCACGTCATTTCCACTTCATATTCCACGGACTCGTGCAAACATTTACTTGGTACCCGCCTAGGCCACACCTGGCAGAGCCCCATTATCGTCATTCAAATTCGACTTGACGACGGATATTTTTCCCGATATCTGAATATTGACACTTTGCGGCAAGCAGCAGGCAGGTTCGCGACAGACGAAGCTGTTGGTGACTCGATAATCCTATGGAATGCGACGAGCCTGGCCACGTGGATGAAGAAAGCTAAATCTCAGCGTAGATCAAGACAATTGACATGGGAGGATGTAGATGGGTGAGGATAAGACCACTGACGAGTCCAAAAAGGAATACGAAAAACCTGAATTGAAGGTACACGGAGACCTCCGGGAGATCACGAAGTCCGGCGGCGGCTACCAGACCGACGTTCCTCTGGGAACGGCAGTAGACGACGACACAACGATAAATGACGTTACCTCGTAGGCCGTCGACTTTGTAGTCCACTTGAATCTGGGAAGGCATGACTGGAAAGATAACCGGGCGCCTTGCGGGACTATAGTCGGGGACGTTTCCTGGTCCTCCATTTTTGAGATCAGGGCACCTCAAAGCGCCCCAATATGAAGGGCTGGAGCTTCCGGCCCCAGAAGCCACCGACTCGACAGGACATCGGCCTGCCATCATGGCAGTCGATCTTTCGCCCTCCAGACGATATGCTTCATCTCCTCGGCTTCGAATCGAATGAACGCGGCGCTGTGTATGTCTATGGCAAACAGGTGAAAATCGGGCTCCTCGGGCTTCCATCCTATCTTTTCGAACAACGCATCGCAGAACCTGCTTCTGACCTCGAGGTCGTTTTCTTCGACAGCGACGCCGAACAGCTTGAAGTCGCCCTCGGCGCCGTCCTTGTCGGAGACGATGCTGTTGACCGTGCACCTGGGGTCGCGTAGGAGGTCAAGCGCCTTTCGCGACCGCCACATCATGCCAACGCAAAGCTGGTCCTCGAATAGCAGCGGCTCCACCGCGCTGATTCGCGGCCACCCGTCCTTCCTGATGGTCCCAACGAGCACCAGGCCCGTCCTCTCGAACCGCTCTTCTCCAAGAGCGGCCAGGTCTGGTGAATCCGCCCTGAATTCGCTCCAGTTCAAATGCCCTCTCCCTTCGGCTTGGCACTCCGCTCTTCGATTATTATCTCGACAGAGCGCTGCCCAAATGGCATCCACATGTCATTTCTTCTTCACTACTGCGACTCATTCGTAAAGAGGCCCATTCACTATATTGCCACGGGATGTTCCCCGCTATTGTCACGGAGCCACCCTATGCTCGAGGTGAAGGCAGGGCCCATGTGGTGATGCAACAACCTACCCCGCATCATCAACATGACCTCGCTAGTCTTCGTGGCCCCGCCTTCACCCCCTACACTAGCCTAATTCGTCGCTCCAATACCCTTGTTGACCTGACACCGCCGCCGTACTAACCTAACGCGTAAGCTCGGGCGTTGCACTCGTGGACTTTCTCGGCCAACACAGGTAAAGAGACTACTCAGCTGTGACTGAGGTGAAGAAGGGCAGACTTGAGCAGTGGCGCGCGGCTATATTACCCTTTGTAACTTGAGAGAGCTATCCAATGATTGCAATTACACAACATACCGTGAATCTCGTTGTAGAATCCGGCGGTTGGCGCAGAAGGCTTTTCGCTTTCGGCCTAATTGGGATCTCCATCGTGTTCACCTTCCTGTTGGTGACCTCGTTCTATCCCGGTGAGGGCTTCATCGACAGGTTGGGGGTGGCTTATGCCGCCGTCTGGCAGCCCACGACGCAACGACCGTTCACCTTCATAATGCGGGACAATCCATGGCTTCTCATAATCCCGGCTGTCGCCGTCACCCTATCTGTGGGGTCTCTTACACCTCTAACGTACTGGTGGCGGGCAGGGGCGATGTATCTCGCGCTGGGAATAGGTGTAGTGCTAGGGCACGTATTCTGGTAGACAAGATTTCCCCCATCCCAGTCCTCTCGAACCGCTCCTCTCCAAGAGCGGTCAGGTCGTCCGCTTCCAGCTTGATTCGCTTCGGCTTAAATGCCCTCTCCCTCTAGCTGGACTCGACTTCAAGGTATTTTAACGAATTCGGCGACGATCTCCAAATTTCCGGGAAGGGGGCAGACCCGCGAATTTTTCAGGATTTCTAGATTCGCTGGACGATCGTGTCGATTTACCAGATGTTCGCTCGTCGTCTATACGGAAGACCAAAATAGAAGGGAGTGCAGACCATGGGCGTTACATTAATAAACACCTTTATAGCAAGGTAAGGTCGGGGCCGAGAGCTTCGTGAGATGTTCAAGGCCTGGGAGGGCGGCATAAGCTCCGCGCCGGGATGCCGCGATCTCCGCGTCCTTACCGGTCCGGATGCTGCGGACGTAGTGCTCAGCATCGAGGAGTGGGACAGCAGGGAGAGCCACCAGAGCTTCGTGGATTCCATCATCGAAGAACCCCTGGCCGCCACCTATACTGTTCCTACGGGACCTCCTGAAGTAAAGTATTACGACCCTGCTTGATCTCTCAGAGAGAATGACGTTATCGGGTCGCGGCAGCCACCAGAAAACGATTGGCACGCGACAAGGCAGCAACACAGAAAGATCATCATGAGGAGACAGAAAATGCGTTACTTGCTACTGATTTACGGAGCGGAAGAGTTGATGTCCAACCACAACGAGGAAGAGATGGGCAAGGTAATGGCCGCCTATAACAGCTACACCGAGGAGCTACAAGGCTCGGGGAAAATGCTGGGCGGCGAGGCGCTCCAGCCCACCGCGAACGCGACGACCATAAGGGTCCGAGACGGAAAGACCGTGGTCACCGATGGCCCGTTCGCCGAAACGAAGGAGCAGCTTGGCGGATACTATGCGGTAGAGGCCGATAATCTCGATGAGGCCATGGAGTGGGCGGCCAAGATACCTGGGGCGCTCTCCGGGTCGATAGAAGTCCGGCCCATAGTGGATTTCGAATAAAGGACGGGTATCTCCTCACATGCGTAACACTGAGGCCCGAGGCTGATTGCCTCTGTTCGAGACCCATCGCGAATGGGAACGCCTTAATTCATGCATGAGCTGACGAATGAGATAGAGCGAATCGTCAAGGAGGAGTCGGGACGAATCGTCGCGACCCTCCTCGGCGTTTGCAAAGATTTCGAGCTGGCCGAGGACGCGATACAGGAGGCCCTGATCGTTGCGCTCGACCGCTGGCCCCGCGACGGTCTCCCCGACAACCCCGGAGCCTGGCTCACGACAACGGCCCGACGCAAGCTAATCGACCGGCTTCGCCGTGAGCAGACCGGCGCCAGGAAATATCTAGAGCTCGCGCACGACCAGGCGGTCCTGTCAGACGAGAGTGATATGTTTGACGATTTCGACGAGACGTCATTCAAGGACGACCGTCTCCGGCTGATCTTCACCTGCTGCCATCCCGCGCTGAGCCTCGAAGCCCAGGTAGCACTGACTCTGCGGACGCTGGGCGGACTGACGACGAGAGAGATTGCCAGGGCGTTTCTGGTCCCGGAACCCACGTTGGCGCAGCGTCTCGTCCGCACCAAGCGAAAGATTCGCGACGCGGGAATACCGTATCGAGTGCCGCCGGACCACCTGCTTCCCGAGCGTACAGCCGCCGTGTTTACGGTCATATACCTGATATTCAACGAGGGGTACTCGGCGACCTCAGGCGATGCCCTTGTCCGAGGACCTCTCTGCACCGAGGCCATACGTTTGGGCCGGGCGTTGACCGATCTCATGCCCGACGAACCAGAAGCCCTCGGTCTGCTGGCCCTGATGCTACTCCACGACTCGCGCAGGAGTACTCGCGTGGACGGAAGCGGCAACCTGGTGCTCCTGGAAGACCAGGACCGCTCAAGTTGGGACCGGCCTCAGATAGCCGAGGGCGTGAGTCTCGTCGAAGGCGTTCTGCGAAGGGGAAGGCCCGGCTACTATCAGCTTCAGGCAGCCATCGCCGCCTGCCACGCGGAGGCCGCGTCTCCGGACGACACTGACTGGGCGCAAATCGCCGCACTTTACAAGTTGCTGGGCCGGATTAGCCGCTCTCCGGTCGTGGACTTGAATCACGCCGTCGCCGTTGCGATGTCCGATGGAATCGAAGCCGGACTGCAACTTGTCGAGCAACTCGGATGCGATGGCAGCCTCAAGGACTATCATCTGTTTCACGCGGCACGGGCCGACCTTCTCAGGCGCCTTGGACGCTACGCCGAGGCCGCGCAAGCCTACGAGCAGGCGCTCGGCTTGGTCGAGAACAAGATGGAGAGCAGGTATCTCCGTCGCCGGCTGGACGAAGTGCGGGATGGGGCATCGGCTCCTTAGGCCGAGAGCTCCATATTCTACCGTCATAGCGCCTTGACCATCTGCTCAAGAACCAACATCCATTGACTTCATCGACTGAGGCTGCAATGCTTCTTGCCGTCGCTTCACGACGGAATCCCGATGTGGCTTCCATCCAATGACTGAGACCAGCATTCAACATGGAAACAGCTGATGTCACGTCCACCCCGACCCACGACCCCGAGGGCACGGGACGGTTCATAGTTCCCGGCCTCGCGGGCGGGCACGCCGTGTTCCACTGGGGACTACAGAGCTTCCTCGTACTTCTTCCAGAAATTCAGGCCGCTTTCCAGCTCAGTGGCGTTGGCGTCGGCGCGATCCTCACGGTCAGAGAGGTCGTCTCCGGGCTGGTCACCTTGCCGGGCGGAGTCGTGGTCGACATGCTCCGGCGGCACTGGGGAATCTTCCTCACCGTCTGTATATTGGGCTTCAGCGCCGGAGCCCTGTTGATGGGTCTGTCGCCGGTTTACGCCCTGTTGATCGTCGGCATGGCGCTGGTGGCGGTTAGCCATTCGATCTGGCACCTGCTCGCCGCAGCCTCTCTGTCGCACCACTTTCCCAGCAGGCGGGGTACGACCCTGTCCATTCACGGCGTCGGCGGAAGCATTGGGGACGTCGCCGGTCCGCTGGTCACGGGGGCTCTCCTGGCATTGATGAGCTGGAGAGGTCTGCTCAGCATTTACGCCGCCGTGCCGTTTTTCCTCGCCTTTACGCTGATATTCGCCTTCAAGAAAATCGGCCAGAGCAGCGACGGCACCTCTGATGTCGTCGAGTTCAAGGCCAGAATGGCGGCGACACGACAGCTTCTGAAGGTCCGGAGTCTGTGGGGGATCGCGCTGGTAAAGGGTCTGAGGGGAATGTCCCTGGTGGCGCTTCTCACGGCGTTGCCGCTCTATCTGGGCAACGAGCTCGACCTGGGCCACTTCTCAAGGGGATACCACGTCGGCCTTCTAATAGCATTCGGACTGATAGCGAAACCCGCCGCAGGTTATCTGTCGGACCGCATCGGTAGAAGGAAGGTCCTGGTACCGGGCCTGCTATGGTCCTGCGCCATGTGTCTCTTGCTGACCGTTTACACGGACGGGCTCGCGTTCACCGTACTGATCGCGCTGCTTGGCCTCTTCCTATACCCGGACCAGCCCATTTTGACCGCCGCGGCGCTGGACCTGGTCGACCGAAACGTCGCCTCCACGATGCTGGGGATGACGACGTTCGCCGCCTTTGGGCTCAGCGCGCTGTCGCCGTTGATCGCCGGGGCCCTGTACGAGTCCATGGGTGTGACGGCGACGCTGTAGTACGTCGCGGTCCTCTTCGCGCTGGCCGCCGCCATAATGCTGGTACTGCCGCTGAAGCGGGTGGGGGTGGGATGAATCAGAGAACTTGTCTTCGTAGCTTCTCCTGATATCCAAGTTGACTAAATAACGCATGCTGCGGAATTCAGGTTGAACGAAGCTCAACTTTCCATCTTAACCAGCTTCATGAGCCTTTGCCAGTCGTTAACGATGCGGCGAATGGCTCGCGGATTTGTGGCATTTAATTTCGTCAAGAGATCCTCTTCATCTTTGAGTTCTTCCTTTTGGCCTCTCCACTCCTCGAAAAACACAAGCTGAGGATTCTTTCCGGCTGTTGAATGTGTCAACCCATCTC
>JADFKI010000283.1 GCA_022565015.1 Chloroflexota bacterium | reverse complement strand
TCGGACAGGACGAACGGAAGATTGCCCGCTCGTGGTGTCCGACTCCTTGTGAGGAATATCTTCGGACCCCGATTCTTCGGGGAGCTTGTCGAACCATTCGTGGCAGTTTTCGGATAGGCTCGAAATGTAAGATATGTCCCGTAATTCATTATTTTTGCTGCATATAATTCTGACGAGACTCATCAAGATAGGTGGGCGTCTGGTGCGCTATGCCAGGCGGCTTGTGTTTCAGCTCGCCGAAGTGATGGTGACCAGGGATATGTTCGGTGAAATGCTGGAGCGGATAGGAAGGCTTCGTTTCAATCCTGAATAGGAGCATGAGTCGGTCACGGAATCGTGATCATATCGAGGCTGCCCCGGGGCAATGTGCGCCCCGATGCATCGGGGTAGGATGAGGTTCGGTCTGATGAGCCGTTAAGAGCCTTTCCGGGCGGGGATGAAGTGAAATTGAGTGCGATTGGCGGCAGTTGGCAACATCAGAAGGCGGTCCTATAGTCTGTGCCGCCTCAGGACGGTGTAATTATGAAAGCACTGGATTCGATCTAGGAAATATCGGATAATAATCGAAAGCTTCGGTATTGAGGTTGGATAATTCAGGCTAGGGGGCGCAGCATGAGCACTTCCGTTGGAGGCGGGCAGGTAAAAGTAGTGCATGGCACACAGCCTGCCGGCACGACCGCTCAAACAAGGGGCATGGAACGTCGGCCAGGTATTGATGGGAATACAGCGGGCGCCAGCAAGATCTGGCTGGGCCATGTAACCTGTGTCCCCAATACGATGGGGCCTCCGCATCACCATGGCGAGGCTGAGACTGCGGCATATGTGTTGAAGGGCCGAATCCGCGTTTACTTCGGCGAAGACTTTAAAGAATATGTGGAAGCGGGGCCTGGCGACTTCATCTTCGTGCCCGCGCACATGCACCACATCGAGGGCAATCCCTACGACGAGCCGGCAGAGGCGATCCTATCACGCGGACCCGATAATATCGTGATAAATCTCGGAGAATGAAGACCGTAATATTCGAGTGACTTACTGATTGCTCCTTTATCCATAATTTGCCTTCACGATCCTTCGACGAGAAATTGGCCGCGCTGCCTCCAGCTAATATAGAAACTCCGAAACTGTCCTCGCCTTCGGGACCGGTGCGGCTGGTCAGGAATTGGCGGCTGTTTCCAAAAACCTCGACGACACTGCGATCGGCACGGACGCGTAGACGCAACGGCTCGCCCCGTCCGAGATTCAACGGCCCGATCTCGGATGTGCGTGCGAAGACGTCGCTAGGCGACGACGCGACTGGGAAATCAATCTGAGGTCAGGTTACGCCGGCGAATTTTGGCTTAAGGTAAAAGCGCGGCCCGATTTCGGCCTAGTGTTGTGTGAATGTTTCGTAGCGGAATCGCCGACCAATGTCATGTTCGGTGGACACGTTGGTTGCCGCATCGATCTAAAGAAAAACAGAGCACAAAAAAGGGGAGCTGAAACTCCCCTTTTTTATTCGAATGGCGAAAGAGTTCTTACTCCGCCGCCGTCGCAACCTCGTTCCCCGGCGCCCTCTTTTCGGGGCCGGCGGGCTTCAGGAAAAACGCCAGCGCTATCGCCAGGTAGAGCGGATAGACGACGATCTCAATGAGCGATGGGTTGCCGTTGTATCCGAAGAGTCCTTTCAGCAGTCCACCAAAAACGCCGCTCTCGTTGATCACACCGTTGATGTCCCAGACGTGCTCCACGAAAATGAAGAGGTAACCGGCCTCCTGGAACTCGTGCAGCCCTCTTGCCAGAAGACCGGCGGCGAAGAGGATGAGCAGTACGCCGGTGACGTTGAAGAACATGCGCAGGTTGATTGAGTGGCTGCCCTGGTAGATCAGCCGCCCCAAAATAATAGCGATTGCCACCCCCAGCAGCCCTCCGACGGTCGTCTCCACCGGTGAGGCGGTCTTGGAAGCGCTGAACAGAAACAGCGCGGTCTCAAGACCCTCCCTTACCACGACCGCGAAGGCCAGGAATGCCATCGCGACGCCGGAACCCTTCAGTGCGACCTGTTCCACCCGTATCTCAAGCCTGCCGCGTATCTCTCGGGCCTGGCTGCGCATCCAGATGATCATCCATGAGAGCACAATGACCGCGAGCAGCATGGCCGAGCCTTCGAAGACCTCTTCGGCCGCGCCCTCCAGACCGACGCCCAGCCCGAACAACGCCCCGCCGCCTATCAGGCTAACGATTAGCGCCGCAGCCGTGCCTTTCCATACAGGACCGATCAGGTTTGCACGGTTGGTGCGCTTCAGGTAGGCCAACACAATAACGAGAAGGATCGATATCTCGAGTCCTTCTCGCAGCGTTATGAGCAAGGCTTGCGCCATCTCGCTCTCCTTGAAAGGATACCCTAATTGTTGAACTTAGTATGGACTAACTAAAAGGCTTTGTCAATACTTACTAAATTACTTTGCCCATGCTCTACGCCGTTTTGACTGGTTCGCTGTTTACCCCTGTAACACCGCATCAAACACCTTTCCGCAGTCCAAGAATATCAACTACAGACTACTCAACAGCGAAAATTTGAAGACGATCGGTGTGCCACAGGAATTATAGGCCTACCCTATCAGGGGCCTCATGGGTAGGCGTGATAAATCCGTGAGGATTTTCTTGTCGGGATGAGATCGAAGCCTTCATCCGGTCCTTCGGTTGCGTTGGGGCTTACCCGCGCATAGAATACGCAGCGACGAAAAACAGCGCTCAACATTTCAAGAAATTCAAATACCATTATCACGATGATTGGCATGGCGCCACAAGCCTGCAAATAGGAGGAGCTACTTGTTAGAAAGGTTTAAGGTCCCTGAGGACATTGCCGTAAGAGTCAAGGAAGCGCCTCTGCGGGAGACGGTCACGAGCGTATTCAAGAAGATGGGCCTTCCCGATGAGGACTGCGAGCTTGCGACCGACGTCCTCGTGACCGCCGACATGAGAGGCGTCGAGACCCACGGAGTGTCCAACATGCTGCGGTCCTACGTGAACGGCTATAACGACGGCACACTGAATCGACGGCCCAACTGGAGGATCGTGCGGGAGACGCCCGCCACGGCCAACATAGACTCGGACAGGGGCCTCGGCGTCATAGTCGTTCCCAAGGCGATGGAGATCGCCATCGAAAAGGCGCGAAACGTCGGCGTAGGCATGGTGACGATCAGCAACGGACGGCACCTGGGAATGGCGTCCTATCACGCCATGATGGCCCTGGAGCACGATATGATCGGGACCTGCATGACCTCCTGCCCTCCCAGCGTGCTGCCGACTTTCGGCGCGGAGCCGCGACTGGGCACGAACCCCATCGCCCTGGCCGCTCCGGCCGACAAGGAGCCGCCCTTCGTCTTCGATGCGGCCACCAGCACCGTGGCCGGAAACAAGCTCGGCCTTGCTCGGAGGCTGGAGCAAAATCTCATGGCTGGCTGGGTAGGCGATGCGGAGGGCACGCCGATCATGGAGGAGGTCCCGCCGCCGGTGCCCGGCTATGAGGGCCGCGCGACGTCCTTCTTGTTGCCTGTGGGCAGCACTCGTGAGCTGGGGTCGCACAAGGGCTATGGCTTCGCCTGCATCGTGGACATCCTTGGAGGAGTACTGTCGGGAGGCGGCTACGGGTTTAGTCCGGGCCGGCCCAACTTCGGGCACTACGTCGCCGCGTACAGCATCGAGGCCTTCATGGACACGAAGCAGTTCAAGCGGACCATGGACGAGTGGATACATATGCTGGAGTCCACCAAGCCCGCCAAAGGCCACGACCGCGTGCTGTATCCAGGCAGGCCAGAAGCCGAATCGGAGATCGACCGCAGGGCCAACGGCATCCCGTTCCACCCCGAGGTCATCGAGTGGTTCCGCGACATCTGCGGGGAGTTGGACATACCGTACATCCTTACCTAGAGTTTGTCTCAAAAAGGTGGACGCCTTGTTCCCGCCCGCCCACCCTCAGATATGCCTGAATTATGGAAAGAGGACATGTTCAGGAATTTATACAGAGTCGTAGAGAATGTTCGTCGCACGGCATTGGAGATGAATGGCTGAAGAGACCCCCTGTAGTCCCCCTTCACAAGGGGGACAGCATTTTCCCCCTCCTTGAGAAGGAGGGGTTAGGGGAGGTCAAATGTGACACAATACTTCAATGGAGCCGGCGATAAGACTCCCTGTGGTCTCCTCTGCCAGAGGGGGCTTCCCCCTCTGGCTCCCCCATGGCTATATTGAGAGAGCCATGAAATCCCAATGCGATTGACACCCACGCGCCGGACCGCGAAAATTCTTACGCGGGTAATAATCGAGCATCAGGAGGGCATCATGGACAATGCAAAGGTCGAGAGTTTTCAGAAGCATCTCTTCACCGATCTCAACGGGGCCATGAGCTGCCTGAACATCTACATCGGCCACGGGCTGGGACTGTTTGACGTCCTTTCAAAGAGCGGGCCGATAACGTCGCAGGACTTTGCCTCCAGGGCCCGGATAATTCCGCGCTACGCCAGGGAGTGGCTCTCGTGTCTGGCC
>JADFKI010000048.1 GCA_022565015.1 Chloroflexota bacterium | reverse complement strand
AGCTCAGCGACCACGCCCTCACGCGTCAGGGTGATACCTTCATTCTGGATGTGAACAACGTGCGCCCCGCCGATGACAGCATAATGTGCGCCGAGATTTACAGGACCGTCGATACCAGGATTGCCATTCAGGGCGAGATCGAGCCATGCAAGGTCTACGAGGTGCTGGCCAACGACAAGCCCATGTCCATACAGGCCAGCGCACTCAACGTCCGTTGCGCAAGCCCTGCGCGGCAACCAGCGCCGAGTCTAGTCGTGGCGGCGCCCATAGAAAGCGTTGAAATCATCGTAGCGGAGTCGTATCCGCCCCAGTACTCCCTTAAGGTCAAGTCAGGGCTGCCAAACGGTTGCGTCAGGTTCAATGAATACGTCGTATCGCGGAGCGAGGCCGAAATCGACGTGAGGGTGACCAACATCGTACCAGCGAACAAAAACGTCATTTGCACCATGGTATACGGTACCGTGGACAGCAAAATCGCCCTGGGGACCGACTTCGAAGGCGGAACTGAGTACACGGTGAGGGTAAACGACGTCGTCGAGACATTCACGGCGCAAGTCGGAGAGACCTCGAGTGTCCCCGCAACGCCAACGCCGACGCCTCCCAGCAGCCCCGAATTACCTCCTTATGAAACAGTCGAGGTTCTGGCCCCCATCGACAGCCTTAAGATCGAAGAGCTCAACGGCGAATACTTTGCGCTGATAAACTCGGGGCTTCCCAGCGGCTGCGCGAGCTTCCACGAGTCGGGCTTAACAAGGAACGGGACCCTCATCAATATCAAGATCACGAACCTACAGCCTGCGTCGGGGCAGTTGATCGCCTGCACGGCGATTTACGGGACCAAGACCCACAGGATACCTCTTGGACGCGATCTGCAAGAAGGTGTTACGTATAAGGTGGCCGTCAACGACAGCACTACGGAAACGTTCACTGTAAGCGCGAAAGCCTCCACTGGCGGGTCCGATGCCGGAGATGTCATTGGGTCCGGACAGACGGTCGATGTAAGGTACGGCACGACCCTATACCTGGACCACCTGGGACTCGAATTTCATTTTGCAGACGTGCTGGAAGACTCCCGTTGCCCAGCCAACGCGCTCTGCATCTGGGCCGGGCAGGCCCGGGTGCTTATCGGCGTCACCGCTCAGGGCGAGGACCTCGGACAGCACGAGCTCAGGCTCGAAGGCGGCTCCGACTCATCCGGCGATGTCACAATAGGTGCTTTCGAGTTGCGACTGGTGGCACTTGACCCGTATCCCGGAACGGCGGATGGCGGAATCCAAAGGGATGAATACACCGCGTCCCTGCTGATAACGGCCGAAGAGACCTCCAGCTCGGGTTCAATAGACGACTTCGAGATCATACTCACGGCACAGCCGGTCGACGGCCAGCTTCTCACCATGCGTTTCACCGCCGAGCTGGTAGGTGGGGCGGACAACAGCAAGGAGCTATATTGCACCGGCACGACCTGGGAATTCGGCGATGGCATGGGAATTGCCATGACGCCTGCGTGCATCCAGTGGACTCCGGATGTGCGGGTGAATCGGCATCTCGAGCAGACGTATAAGTACGACAGAGCTGGAGAATATGAGGTTACGTTGCGATTGGGTCCACTGCCCCCGGAGACGATCGTGGTGGAAGTAAAAGTCGAGCTACCCACGCTTTAGCCGCGACTACGAAGGCCAAGAGCACGGCGGATTCTCCACTCCCTGAGCCGCCTGTTACCGGTAAGCAGGCAGATCGTCTATTGAAGAAGCCTCGTTCTCGCCTTTTCCTTTTAGGAAGGCAGGAATTCAGAGTTGCGAGCGTCTTCTTCGCTCAACGGATGGCGGGATGTCAAAACGGAGCATCACCCTCGTCCAACCTTGCCGTCCGATATGAGTATCTAAGGACGGGACACTGCCAGCATATCTAGAACGGACTTTAATACACCCCTGTAATCGACTGTGGCAAAATCGGTCGTATCCACCGTGATCAATTTACCTTCTATGTCCAAAGGACTGTACGTGCCGTCCTCAAGCCTCATGCGCAATTCGTCGACTACAGCGCCGTCGCCGTGACCGGGGTCGTGACCGGGGTGTCGTTCACCTGATCCGCCGCGATTTTCGAAGCGGTCCAGCAATACGGTTTCATTTGCGTTGCAATAGACCTGAAGAAGTGTGCACGCATACCTGCTCTGCAGCTCGCCGAATCGTGGCGTATCGAATTTCGTATGAAAGGCGCTTTCAACTACTAAGGATTTGCCGGCCGAGAGCAGGGCCTCGACGAATTTGAACATCACGACGATACTTGCATAGCCAACCTTCCGGGACCAGTCACGGTCCTTCCAGCCAAGCGTGTCGAAGAGCGACTCCTTTACATCGTCCTTGCCGACGAAAGGTAGAGCGGCGTCCGAGGCAATGCGTTTGCCAATGGTTGTCTTACCGGCGCCCGGAGGGCCGTTGACGATTACCAGAAGGGGTGTCGAAGCATACATATCAGCCCCGCTCCGCCCGTTGCCATTACTGCGCTACTATCGAAGCCTAACCTGGCCGCCATTCATATCGCCGGCTATGGGGCGGCGTTCCCACGCGCCGGCCCCCACCAGTTTACGCCTAGCATCAGATATGCCAGCCGCCCCGACAAGAACGCCGCAAGATTCAACACGTGCGGGGTAATTATCGCCATGACGATTCCGATTGGCACCAGGATCATGGCCTCTCCCAGCGAGTCAACCCTCCAGAAGCCGAAGTCAACGTCGATCAACCGATAGTATATCGGCGCCGCCAGTAAGGCCACGGAGCCAGTCAGCAGAAGGGTCGCGAGTACGAACGATGCCACGCCGATTGGGAATTTGACGATCAGGAAAAGCAATCCAGTCCAGGTGACTGGACTCGACAGCAGGGCCTTGAGCTTGCCCAGCAGTCTGAGACCAGAGAAATCTTCCCATAAGATCGGTGGAATCCCTTCATTGAGTAGCCTGTTGGCCAGCTCCCGTTCGAATGACGAGAGCAGCGACGATACGACTATGGTAAGGACGAGAAGTGGAACTCCAAAGAGAGTTATGATCAGGGCAAAGCCCAGGGACAGCCCAACCACGATGAAAACGAAGTATGCGATTCCCAGGGGAAATGACAGGTATAGGTACACGAGGTTCAGGTACGTCTGAGGTCTTATGAATACCCCAAAGACGGCGCCCAGAACGCCGTCACCCGACCGGTAGGTAAGCCCCGCCATAACTCTATGCCCTTAGAACGCTAAAAAGACCTCTCTGAGGCGAGTATATGCAAGACCTTTCTATGAGTCAACATGAGGACTCAAGACTCGCCGCGGCCGAGAATTAATTGAATGCCGACCGGATGGCCGCCATTATCAAGTAGCGTAATACTTTTTATTATAAATGGCATATAAAGCTTGACATGAGTTATCCCGTCTGCTATCTTTGGTTCCGATATAATAATTGTTTGTGAATATTTTCTCAAAATGTCCGTTTTCTCCATTGATATTCATAGAGTGGAAAGGTAGGAACTAGGTCCGATGGTTGATTTCAAGGCATGTCCCCGGTGTCGAGGAGACATCAACAGGAACAGGGACATGTACGGAGAATATCTGGAGTGCCTGCAGTGTGGCTACACTGTAGATATAGTACCAGAGCCCAAGAAACAGATTGACTGGACGAAGACCCGAGGAAAGCCAGGCCGAAAGAAGAAGATCGCGGCGTAGCAGTCCCTCCGGCCCCTTGGCCACTGCGGGCAAAATGCATTGCGAGCGGCCCGTCGCGAAGCGCCCGCCTTCACGGGTAGCTGTTTCCAGAGAACATTGCAACACATGCCACCGAGGCGGTACCTACGATGACCCATAAAAGCATCCGGGTCGCCTCCCTGGCATCCCCGGCGGTATAATACCTTTGGAGCACAGCCCGCGGCATCACTTCAAAGGATTGGAAGATGACCACTCCCGTAGAGCATCAAGATACCCCCACCGTCGCCTGCCCGAGCTGTGGAAACCCCATGCGCAGGGAGTTTGACGGCGTGCGGGTCCCTCCCATGCCTGGCATATTTTGGTTCTGCACCAACGCCGCCTGCGAAGAGGGAAAGGGCAACAAGCTTTACAGCGGCGGTTAACGTCGAAGAGCCGCTGACAGGTAAGCACCAATCCGGCGGCTCGGCGTCATTGACGTAAAATCGTATTGTTTGTAGAATAGGTATATATATCGCCTGTCGAGATTGACTAATGAGCCCGAAGGAGATTCAGGATGCTTAAGGTCCAGCCCAAGCCTCTATCGATCAGCATCAGCGAGGCAGCCGCAGAACACGTAGAGCAATTCAGGATGGCCGAAGGAAAGCCCGATGCTCACCTGCGTGTTGGCGTCAAGGGAGGCGGGTGCTCCGGCCTCACGTATATCCTCGAGCTCACGGATGGCCCCCTGCCGGACGATAAGGTCATAGAGGGCCACGGCGTCGAGTTGTACGTCGACAAGAAATCATATGTCTTCCTGGCGGGCACCACGCTGGATTACTCCGGCGGCCTGAACGGCAAGGGGTTCGTCTTCAACAACCCCAACGCGAAGACGACCTGCGGCTGCGGCACTTCGTTCAGCGTATAGAGTCAGACCAGCCGAATAAATTGATCTGTCAACGACGGCCGCTCCATGTGAGCGGTCGTCTGCACTTCCGAGGTAAGCTATGTTGGAAAGCCCGGTACTCGACCTGCAGCGCAAAGCAGGCGCCGTTCTGAAAGAAGAGTTCGGCTGGCGGATTTCAGCTTCCTATTCAACGCTGGAAGAGGAATACGCGGCGGCTACGCTGGGCATTGGCATCGTGGACCGCTCCTATTTAGGACGCCTGGAGATCACCGGCGACGACGCCATAGACCTGTTGAACCGACTCTCCACCAATAATCTGGCGGACCTGCAGCAAAACAGCATAATGGGCACCGTCTTGACCACCAACAAGGGCCGGGTCATCGACTTGCTCTTCGTAAACAGGCGGGATGACGGGTTGCTTGTGCTCACGGGGCCCACTACGCGCACCAGGGTCCTTGAATGGATCGATTTCTACACGATCATGGAGGATGTGACCTCGCGGGATGCCACGGAAGAGACGGCGATGTTCTCGCTTATTGGGGACAAGGCGGCGGACGCGCTTCCCGATTCGGCGCGGAGGCTCTCCCTTTACGAATCGGCCAGTGTCTGCATCGAAGGCGTCGATGCCCTCGTCATGCGCTCGGACTTCGCTGGCGTGCCCGGCTACGATATCGTCGTGGCGTTGGCCGACGCCTCAAAGGTCTGGAGCTGGCTCGTCGACGCCGGCGCCCTGCCCGTCGGCACGCAGACGGTGGACCTCATTAGAATCGAACGGGGCCTGCCCGTCACGGTCAAAGACTTCGGTGAAGACTACAACCCCCTCGAGGCAAACCTTCTGGACTTCATAAGCTTCAGCAAGGGTTGCTACATAGGACAGGAAGTCGTCGCACGCCTCGACACCTATGACAAGGTCCAGAAACGTCTTATGGGGCTCTCGTGGGCATCGGATAATGAAGTTGCCCCCGGCGCGGAGCTATATGCCGACGACAAGAAGGTCGGAGTGCTGACCTCGGCCGTGCAATCCCAACGGCTCTCCAGCGGCATCGGCCTGGGCTACGTCAGGAAGGCGCAAGCCGAGGCCGGAGTCGAGCTCTGCGCCCGAACGGACGACGGAGAGGTGGCCGTTACGGTCAGCGAGCTGCCCTTCGTGACCTCGGAGGGCTGACTTTCCGCTCGCCATAGGCCTTCCGAGGGATATCCGCCGATCGACATTGCGTGGTTAGACGGGCTCTCCATGAAGGGAATTCTTGTACTCGTGTCTCACCCTCATCCTAGCCTTCTCCCATTTTGGGAGAAGGAAATTCTTTCCCCCTCATTAAGGGGGAGATTAAGAGGGGGTCAGCGCTCCACGTATCCACCGTCCTTCAACAGGCTCCCTAATGACTCGGATACCGAAGATATTAAACCCAAGGAGTCGGACATCCTAGCCTTCTCCGATTTCGGGAGAAGGAAATTCTCTCTCCCCCTTGTTAAGGGGGAGATTAAGAGGGGGTCAAGGCTTCGGCTATCCACCAATCCGCATGACATGGTTCGACAGGCTCACCACGAACGGAGTTCGATGAGTCGAATCGGCCTAGCTCGGTTACGCCAGAAGGGTGACGCCCCCGTCCACGACGATGACCTGCCCACGGATCATATCCGCGTCCTTTGTGCACAGGAACGCGACCACCCTGGCTATGTCCTCCGACGTCACCATGCGTCCCGCGGGCGTCTGCCCGCCCGCCTGCACCATCTCTTCCCTGTTGGGAAAGTGATCGAGGGCGCCGGTCTCTACGTAGCCACCTGACACCGCGTTGACGGAAATACCCTTCGGTGCAAACTCAACGGCCAGATAGCGGGTCAGGGCCTCCAGCGCCGCCTTGGACGCTCCAACGGAGAGATAGTAAGGCAGGACCTTCTGGGACCCCTGGCTCGTGATGTTTACGATATGCCCACCGTTTCTCATTAGCCTGGACGCCTCGACCGAGCAGAGCCAGGGCGCCTTGGCATTGATGTCCATAGCCCAGTCCCAGTGCTTCTCCTCAAGCTCAAGGGCGTCCCTCTGAACGCCGGAGGCGGCGTTGTTCACAAGGACGTCCAGCCCTCCGAATTCGCGTCCGATCTCGGAAAACAGGCCGCTAATTTTGTCGCTGTCGGCCAGGTGAGCCTTGACACGCAGGCAGCGTACGCCGAGGCCCAAAATCTCCTTTTCCGTTTCCGCGGCCGCCGTATGATTGCGCATGTAGTTGAACGCTATATCGGCGCCGCCGCGTGCGAACTCCAGGGCGATGGCCTTGCCGATTCCCCTGGAGCCCCCTGTTATGAGGACGACCTTGCCCTTAAACGACATCTTTCTTGCCTCTAACTCGATCTAGGTCCGCACCGTGCATTAGCGAAAACGCGACTTCGTGATTCCCCTGCCGCCGACAAGTGCTCGACCAGAGACCGCGTGGCGTGACCCACCTCTAGGTGCCATTACGCAAATGTGTTGGTGGGATACCACAGCCTAATTCCGGGTATCAGCCCCCATAGAACCCTCTTCAAAGACCTTCGCCCTCGAGAAGCCCCGGACGTGCCGCCACCGATACCGTTCCATTATCGAACTGGGCGAAACGCACAGGCCAATCACTTGCCCGCCACAAGGCCGAAGGGAGCAAGCCCTGCGACAATGGGTTACACGCCTAAAGCAAACATTGCAAACAGTTTACACATAATTTGACGTCCGGCAAACGACGCCGGGGGCATTGGAAGAGGAGGAAACCAAGCGTACTAAGGCCGTCCGATGGATGATCGGCGCAGTTGCAGCGTTCGTAGCCGCTACCGTCCTCACCAGATTCAGCGGAAGCAATATCGCAGCATTCGACGTTTTTCAGCATGACCGTGACGGCATTGCAGGGGCAGGGCAGGTATTACCGGTATCAGGAGTAGAGCCCGGTATTCCGCTTTTTGAATCCAGTGAGGTGGAGGCTGGTGAGTCCGTAAAGATGCGCGGCGCGACTTCGGGACTGTCGGGCTACCAGATCGAAGTCTCACTGGAAGACCCCTCGATCGCCCCTATTTCGGGCATCGCAGCGGTCATGAAGATGCACGACGACTCTGGTCAGGCCCTTCGAATTCAAGCCTATTCGGTGAGCACCAGCGTCAGGCAGCTATATCAAACGAACAGAAGCCGACCTTCAGTGCCTGTAAATTGGTCTAAGGCCGGAGACTTACCTCCCTTATCCCACGGCGTGTTATCACGGCGTGGGATTTTCTTTTATGCAAGGGGGACCAATTGGAGCGCCTGGACGCAGCCTTCGAAGCCTAGATGGCCATCCCGCCGTCGACGTTTATCGTCTCGCCTGTAATGTAACGGGCCTTCTCGCTGGTCAGGAAGGTCACCATATTCGCTATGTCTTCGATCTCTCCGAAGTGACCCTGGGGTATCCAGCTCATGATGCGGTCCTTCTGCTCATCTGTGAGCCCGGCGACCGTTTCGGTGCTTATGTAGCCTGGGTTGACCGTATTCACCGTGATGTTACGCGTGGCGACTTCCTTGGCCAACGATTTCGTAAAGCCGATTAAAGCCGCCTTGGAAGCTGAGTAGTTTGCCTGTCCGACGTTTCCTCTTAGCCCCACGACCGAGCCGATGTTGATTATCCTTCCCCAACGCCGTCTGATCATATTTCGAAGCACGGCCCTTGCGCAATAGAAGGTGCCGTTCAGATTGGTGGCGATTACGCTACCCCACGCTTCATCAGACATCCTCACGAGCAACCCATCATTAATTATTCCGGCGTTGTTAACGAGGATATCCACGTGGCCCCACGCCTCGTGGACCTTGTCCACCATGTCTTTCACTTGATTGACGTCGCTTACATCGGCGCGGACGATAAAGGCTTCGCCGCCCATCTTCAGGGCGGTCTCAACGACGGCCTTGGCGTCTTCCTCGGACCTGTTGTAGTTTACGGCGATTCGGACCCCTTGCTCGGCCAACTGTAGGGCAATGGCGCTCCCAATGCCCTTGGAGGCGCCCGTCACCAGGGCCGATTTACCTTCTAATCCCAACTTAATCAACTTTCCTCCTGTAGTCCGTCATCGAGTCAAAGAGGTCCTTTCCGGAGGTCGTAGGCGGGGTGTATCTTGCCGGCAAGTCTACTCGCCGGCCCTGGAATGGACTTCGGCCAACTCCTCATTGAGCTTGGTTATGAAACCGCTTTCAACCACCATTTTCGCCATCCCTATCGCCTTTCGGACCGCCTCGGCCTTTGCCGCGCCGTGCCCCACGATGCTGACGCCGTTGACGCCGAACAAAGGGCCCCCTCCCCTCGTCTCAGCCGTGTTGTTAATCTCGAATACTTCCTTGGCGATTCGGTCTAGCGACTCAGCCGAAATCGAATCGCTGAAGTTGGAACGCAGGTGCTCGACGAGGGCCCTACCTATGCCCTCCGTCAGCTTCATGACGATGTTGCCCACGAAGCCGTCGCACACCACTACCTCCGCCTTGCTGTGAGGTATGTCGTCGGCTTCGATATTGCCGATGAAATTCAGTCCGCTCTTTTCCAGTAACTCAGTGGCTTCCTTGACCTGTCGGTTGCCCTTGCCCGCCTCCGCGCCGACGCTCAATATGGCCACTCTCGGCTTCTCAATACCCCACAGCTGACGTGCGAAGACGTCGCCGATGACCGCGAAGCCCAAGAGCTGCGACGGACGGCAGTCTACATTGGTGCCAACGTCCAGGATGACCGTGTTGGGAGCCAGGCCTACGACCGGGCCTCCGAGCGCAGGCCTATCTATGCCCTTGATGACGCCGAGAATCACCGCTGCGGCGGCCATGGCGGCGCCGGTAGAGCCCATAGTGACGCAGGCGTCGGCGTGACCTTCTTTGAGCAGACTTGTTGCGACCAGGACGGAGGCTCGTGGCTTCTGACGTAGCGCGAGTACGGGGGACTCGCCTTCCAGGATGACGCCTTCCGAGGGTATGGTCTTTATAGGCAGGTCTTGGGCTTCGAGTCTGACTAGCTCCGCCTCGACCCTCTCCGGGTCACCCACGAGCATGATCTGCACGCCGTCGTGCCTCGCGGCTTCGACCGCTCCGGCGACCAGCTCCGATGGCGCATGATCGCCACCCATAGCGTCCACAGCCACGCGCACCGGCCTGTTTTCCTTCGCCAACCTGGTCCTCCTACTGCTGCTACGCGTCCAGTGGCACCGAGACCGTGGCCTCGCCTGAGATTACCAGCTCGCCGTCGTTTTTCCGTACGTCCACCGAGCAGATGGCCTCACGCTTGCCGGCCCGCTCCCGGATGTCCTTAATCTCACCCTGGGCCACTATGGTATCGCCGGGATATACCGGCGCCCTGAATCTGAGCTTCATGCGTCCGCTGCACAGCCAGTCCATTTTGAAAGCCGTGGTCATGACCTCGGATATGGACGCCGCGATCAACATGCCGTGTGCGATAGTCCGGCCGAATTGGGACCTCTTCGCGAACTCATGGTCGATGTGTACGGGGTTGAAGTCACCCGATGCCTTGGCATACCGCTCGACCTGATCCTGGTCTATCAGCCTCTCGACTCTCGGCAGCTGGTCCCCTATGTTCATTAGCCTGATATGCTCCTCTTGATGGGCTATAGGCAAGCAGCGGCCGCCCTAATTCGTCGGGAGTATTATCGTGCTCTTGCCCTCCATGACCTTGCGTCCGTCCCCATTTTCGACAATTAGCCGAACGACCATGAATCTCATCCCACCCCTGACGGAGTTCTGGACGACAGTCGCTTTGCAGGCTATCGTCTCGCCCAGGGGAACGGCCTCGCTAAATTCGATCTCCTGCCCGGCGTGAACCGTACCGCCCGGAATCTCGAGGTCGTTGATCACCCCTCCCAGAGTCAGGGCGGCTAATGCCATGGGCGGGGTGAGCCTTTTTCCACCTTCACCAACGAGACAGCCGTTGGCGTCTCTAACGGCGTCCACATATCCGGCAATAGAATCCTCATCGAGCACGATCGTACGGCTTGAGACTTCGGTGCCGGAGGTTAGCTTCGAGTAGTCTATAGACGCCATAAGCCCCATCTTTGAGAAGTCGGTTTGATCCCGCTCGAGGCGGCAGTCCGTGGCGGATGGCCGAATCCGATTATAGTGCCGCGCCGCTACAAAAACAACGGAATCTGGTGCGTCGGGCAGGCCGAAGAGGGTGCTCTTGAGATAATCCGCTCAGTCTCGATGCGCGAGAGTTAGACGGCGTCACCGGTACCGTCGGGATGACTTGCTCGGTCTTTAGCGCGCGAAAGCTAGACGGCGTCACTCGTACCGCCGGGATGACTTGCTCGGTCTCGATGCGCAAAGGCTAGACGGACTCGTTCGTACTGCCCCGTTGGCGCTCGGCCTCTTCGAGAAGGCGGTCCAGCAGCACGAAAGACTCCTCCTTCTTGTAGTCGAGACCGGCCACGCCGAGCACCCGAAAGAGCACGCCCGTCGAAACTCTGGCGGTAACCGACTCGCCTAAAGGCGGCACTTTTGTACCGAGCGCCTGTGCCACGAAGCCGGCCGCAAGCATCCCGTCTTCAGTCAGCGGGCACTCAACCAACGCATGGTCTTCGTGAGACAAGACGAGGCCGTTCCCATTCTGTTCCAGCACAAGACGAAGATGAGCCCTGGGAGTGGCTATCAGCTCGTCTGCATATTCGGTGACTTTGACCTGCGGCTGCTGCACTAGGCCCTCCGATGTTTCCGGCCCAAGGGAGGCCGGGATAGTTTCTCTATTATAACAATAGCGATGACCTTATAGCAGTCTGGTGACTTGCTTATGGCTGTTCCTGGACATAGAATGCTGGTCGACGGAGACTGTTGAGGATAGAAAGGGGCGCATCTTGGCCAGTATTTACGAAGAGATTGGAGTCCGACCCGTACTTAACGCGATGGGGAATCGAACGCTGCTGGGCGGCGGAACGCCTTCGGCGAGCGTTCGAGCAGTCATGGACGAATCAGAGGAGTACTACGTCGACCTCGGCGCATTGACAGATAAGGTCGGCGAAAGAATCTCAGAGATGCTCGGCGTGGGCGGTGCGCTGGTCACGTCCGGTTGCGCGGCGGCGCTGGCCGTGGGCGCGGCGGCATGCATGACGGGAAAGGACCCCGAAAAGATCGAGCGCATTCCGGACACGACCGGCATGAAGAACGAGATCCTCATTCAGAAGCAGCTCAGGGTCAAATACGACCGCTGCATGACTATACCGGGAGCCAGGCTGATTGAGGTCGGCGATGCGGAGGAGACCCGTCCGGAGCAGCTCGAGGAGGCCATTGGACCGGATACGGCGGCCATTCACTACCTGGCGCCGGGCGACCGCAATCCCGGCGCGTTGCCCATCGAAGAGGTCATACGCATCGGCCACGAGCATGACGTGCCGATAATCGTGGACGCCGCGGGGCAGGTGTATCCCACCGACCTAATGAGCAAATACGTGAAGATGGGCGCGGACCTGGTGGCTTACGGGGCTAAGTACTTCGGCTCCGTCAACTCCAGCGGAATTCTCACCGGAAAGAAAGAGATGGTGGAAGCGGCCCGAATGAACAGCTTCATAGGGTTCGAAGACACCGCATTGCGAACGTTTTCCAGGCCGATGAAGGTCGACAGGCAGGAGATAATCGCGGTCTATGCGGCGCTCCGTGAGTGGCTCACGATGAACCACGAAGACAGGTTCGCGGCCTATGATGTGAGATTGACCGGTCTTCACGGCGCGCTTTCGGGCGTCTCCGACATCGAGCTCTTCATGCACCCGGAAGGGCAGCCTGCGGACGGGCTTGGCATCCGAATCGACCCCGCGAAGTCCGGCAAGACGGCCGACGACGTCGTGAGCGAGCTGAGAGACGGCAATCCCAGTATCTGGGTACGCCACGCCGAGGGAGACGACTTCTTCGTGGTCCGCATGCCCCAGCTCAAAGAGGGGGGCGAATCGGTAATCGCGGACCGCCTGAAGGAGATTCTTTAAGGCTCCACGTCGCTAAAGTGCGCCCATCTTTAGAACATACTCGTGAACCCTGATGATCCTTGCCATGCCTTACTCAGGCCCCGCATGTGGGAACTTGGTCAATCGATGCGTAAAATCGGGTGACGCCAGGAGCCAGTTGGCCCACCACGTTCAATACGCGCCCGACCTCGGTGCGCCCACCGGCACGTCTCCCGCGAGGCTGGGCCGCATGCCCCCGCTATCTTGCGCGAGGAAAATAGATCTTTAGCGTGGAGCCCTGGTCAGGCTTGCTGAAGACCTCGATATGCCCCTCGTTTTGTACAACCATGCCGTACGTGGTGGATAGACCCAGCCCAATACCCTCGCCAGCCTCCTTTGTCGTATAGAAGGGCTCGAATACGTGGGACTTTACCTCCTCCGTCATGCCGATACCGGTGTCGGACATGGTGAGCGACACGTATTCCCCTGGGGCTACGCCGGGATGATCTTTCACGTAAGCATCGTCCAGAATGGCATTGGCGATCTCGATTCCCAGCGTTCCGCCCTCCCGCATGGCATCCTTGGCGTTGCAGGCGATATTCATGACGATATTTTGAATATGCGCGGGATCGACGTTGACGTCCCATGGGTCGGAGCCATAATCGATCCTCAGCTCGATATCGTTACCGACCAGTTGGCGGAGCATCATGTCCATGCGAACGATGACATCGTTAAGGTCCAAGACCTCCGGCCGCATGACCTGCCTTCGAGCGAATGCCAGTAGCTGACGAGCGAGGTCCGCAGCCCTATCGGCGGCCTTATATATCTCCTGTAGATAGCCGGTGAGGTTCTCGTCCTCGGTCGCCAGTCGCTCGCCTAGCTGAGCGTAACCCATGACCGGCGTAAGAAGGTTGTTCAGCTGATGCGCCAGGCCCTTGGCGAAACGGTCCAACTCCTCCAGCGCCCTTATCTGGGCCACCGGCTCCGTAGCCTGCTCGGTCGGCAAGACCTCCTGAAGAGAGCCGATGCAATTTCCATCCGGCAGCTTCGCGCAGCTCAGGTTGATATTGATGGCCCCGCCGTCCTTGGCACGCAGCACGAGATTGGCTGAGGCGCTACCCTGCTCCGAGACCTGACCGAGGAAGGACAGCCCCTCGGCGATTCGATCAGGAGGCAGGAGGCTCAACAGGTTCATGGAGAGCATTTCTTCCCGATCATAGCCTAGGCGCGCGCAGGCCTTCGGGTTGGCCTCCACTATGCGGCCGCCGGGCTCGATCACAAATACGGGCACCGGGAGGTGGTCGTACAGCGCATGATAGCGCAGCTCGCTCTCACGCAGCGATTCGGCCGATTCCCTGGCGCTGGTGACGTTTACAACGGCGCCCAACAGCTTGACGGGGGTCCCTTCGGAGTCTCGTATCGCCTCGCCGACGGTGGATATCCATATATACTCGCCGTCGTCGCGCCTCAATCTGAACTCGGAGCGAAACGGCTGGTTTTTCTTTAGAAGGGCGTTGAGCGCTATCGTAACCGGGCCTATGTCATCCCTGTGAATCCGGTTGATAAGCTCGCTGATATCGTGGCTAAAGTTGTCGGGGGAAGTGCCAAGCAATTGGTGCAGCCGCTCGTCCCACTCCAGCCAGTTTGTAGTCATGTCCCACTTGAAAACGCCATCGGTTGTGGCGTTCAACAAGGCTTCCAGCTCTAAGGCGCTGCCATCATCGTCCAGCATAGAAGGGGCCCTACTTGCTTCCCCATTCTCTTCAGGCTCTTGCCGGACCTCGCTCAGCCCGCCGTCGCCACCGTCGTCCATCCTGTTTCCATCCCTCATCCCCTGCATCCACTCCCCTGAGAACACCGCTGCCCGTAGCGAGGTTACAATGTGCCCTTCCCCCGTCCGCCCAATGGGGCTTTGGCATTTATCGAGATCATTTTAATAACTTTTCGAGACTATTCTCCAATTTCTGTCTGCGCATTATACGACCTAACTTCATGCCGCACAACGCGAACCAACCGGGCATTTCGAGTGATTTGCCGATAGCCTCGCATGCACGATAGCATGAACGCCCCTACATGTCATCGGGAAAAACAACCATGTTGATTTTCACAAATCCATAATTCCATTATGAATAGTCTAAGCCTTGTTTATGTAGGGAGAAAAACCCATAATCACTATTCCCGCCTACGCGGTCAAGCTATACTTGTGTTTGGTTTGAGGCCCCCTGGTCGAGAAAACCCTGACATGCGAGCGTGTATGTTCGTAGGACCAGATACGGCTGGCTAAATGCCGCCGAAAAACGCATAGAAGCATAGCGCCCAGAGGTGTTCATTGATAAGCATTGAGTTGATTCGCAACGACCCTGTCAAGGTCCGAGATGCGATGTCAAGGCGCGGAGAGGATGTACCGATTGACCAGATTCTGGAGCTTGATACGCGGCGAAGAGCCACGATCTCCCAGGCGGACGAGCTCAGGTCTCGTCGGAACACCGTAAGCCGGGAGCTTGGGCATGGCAAGGAGCGTCCGCCGGAGCTCATCGAGGAGATGCGGGAGGTCGGCGCCAAGATCAGGACCCTGGAAGAAACCATTCGTAGTGTCGATGAAGAGATAAACTCACTCCTACTGAACATACCCAATCTACCCCAGGATGACGTGCCCCTTGGAGAGGACGAGACCGACAATGTCGTCGTGAAGACGGTGGGCGAGATTCCCAGCTTCGACTTCGAGCCCCTGCCCCACTGGGAGCTTGGCGAAAAGCTGGATATCATAGATTTCGAGAGGGGTGTAAAGCTTGCCGGTTCACGGTTCTTCGTCCTCAAGGGCAAGGGAGCGCGGCTTCAAAGGGCTCTGATCTCCTGGATGATCGACAAGCATTCTCTCGAACACGGCTACGACGAGCTGTACCTCCCGTATATGCTGACTCGGGAGTCGGCCATCGCCAATAGCAACCTGCCGAAGTACGCAGACACCATGTACCACGACGAAGAGGACGACCTCTGGATGCTGCCCACCGCCGAGATGGGGATAACAAACCTCCATCGCGACGAGATACTGGCGCCGGACACGCTGCCCGTTCACTACGTGGCCCATACCCCCTGTTTCCGGCGGGAGAAGGCGGCGGCCGGGCGGGACACCAGGGGCATAAAGCGGGTGCACCAGTTCGAGAAGGTGGAGATGTACCAGTTCGTGAAGCCGGAGCAGTCCAACGAGGCCCTGGAACAGCTCATATCCCACGCGGAGAACATATGCACGGGGCTGGGCTTGCCCTATAGACTGCTCCAACTCTGCACTGCCGACCTGGGGTTCCAGTCGTCGAAGACCTTTGACCTGGAGGCGTGGGCCGCCGGCTGCCGGGAGTGGCTGGAGGTCAGCTCGTGCTCCAACTGCACCGATTTTCAGGCGCGCCGAGCGTCCATACGCTACCGACCCGAGGCGGGCGCGCGGCCTCGCTTCGTACATACGATAAACGGCTCTGGATTAGCCCTTCCAAGGACCATGATAGCGATACTGGAGAACTACCAGCAGGCCGACGGCACCGTGGCGGTGCCAGAGGTGCTCAGGCGCTATACCGCATTCGACGTCATCGACTAGGCTTGCAAGAGCTCTGTATGTCGTCGCCCAAGACGGGTCTGATGCCCTTCTGCGACGGCCCCTTTTGAGGTCATTTGCATGAGGCATGACCCGTACTGAGATGTGGATACGCCCGAAGGCAAGGCTCTTGCGAAGCAGCGTCACGCCGTAGAGCGGGGGTTTTCCAGGCTGGATGGCCAACATTCCACCAACGACGTCACTACTAGGAGCCTGAGCAATTAGTCGACGCGATGAAAGTCAGCCATGGTCGTCCATTTCGTCGTTGGGGAGGGGTTGGTATGTGCTGCGAGAGTACGTATCCTGGAGAGCAAGCCGGATTATGGAGGGAC
>JADFKI010000282.1 GCA_022565015.1 Chloroflexota bacterium | reverse complement strand
AAACTAAGAATCCTGAGGGATCGTGAAGACACCCATTCAACGAACGTGCTCCCAAGCCCCCGTCATTCCGGCGAAAGCCGGAATCCAGAGGGTTGGTGAAGTCAGCCCTTCGCACGGGTGAAGACGATCAAGGGATGGAGGCGAGCGTGGAAAGTCGAGATGATCGAGAAAGGTAATTGGGGTTGGCGGGACCTGTATGAAGGGATAGTCTAGCTGGATTCCGGCTTTCGCCGGAATGACGGGCCCCTCCTAGCTCGACTTTGTACATTCCGATTGAGCCTCAACACGAAGGCGTATAGCTGATGGTCAGTAATCGGCAGACATTTTACATGTCGAGTTTGCAGGGCGGGTGCAGAAAGTCCTTGAACGATGAGATAGGTGTTTATGCGGCAGAGCGAAGGCACCATAATAAACCCGTTCGAATGCCCTCAAATTTAGGAAACTTCTTTGTACAAGGCCCAGCTTAGAGCCTATCCGAAAACTGCCACGAATGGTTCGACAAGCTCACCACGAACGGGCAATCTTCCGTTCGTCCTGAGCATTGTCGAAGGACCGTAATACGTCAAATTAAGGTTTTCGGATAGGCTCTTAATGTGAAAATCATTCGGATTGAATGCGCTTTATAATAGCCCGCTGGGACTCACGCTCTCTGCCGGCTTCGGCCTGCTCCTCGTTGTGGGCGAATCCGCTTTCGATAATCCAATCGATGATTTCCTCGTCGACCCAATCGCGGTCGAGTACCGGGCGCAGCACCTCATTGAAAAAATCGGCGTCATGGATGTCCTCTAACCAGCTGTCTGAGTGCTCGTCAAGGGTGCCGTCATACATGCGCAGTAGGAACACCGTCCTGACGACGTCCAGCTCCTCGGCATCGTAGACCTGCACGCGATAATCCGCGCCGTGGCCTCTTCCGAACTCGACTACCTCGGCGTCCAGATCGTACGCGACGTCTTTGAACACGTCGAACTGGTCGATGTAGGACTCCGTTTCAGCGATCATGTCTCCCAGAGCCCGTCTGCCCTCCTCTGTGATTTCGAGCAGGCCTGTCTGGTCTGATGGGGAGAGAAGGCCCCTCGACTGCAGGTCCGCGGCGATGGGAAGGACTCGCCGGGCGGCCTCGTCCTGGGCATCCGCCGGCAACTGGAAGCCGTGCTTGTCGATGAAATAGAGGAGCGTGTCGCCCTGAAGCCACTGGAGCAGGGCGCTCCTGTCGCCGCCCCATTCCTCGAACTTGGCCAGCACGTCAAAGGTCTGCTCGACGACGAGGTCCAGCACGGGGCTGCCTGGAGGCGTTCCCACCGCCGATTGACGAACGCTTATGTGGGACCCGACTGACTCGGATAGCTGGATTTCCGGGCCGCGATTCGCGAAGAAGTGCAGAGCACAGTCCCCGCGCCGCCACGTATCGAAGATCTCCGACAGCGACAGGTAGATTTCGGGGAGGTCCGGGTTGGCCCTGACGTCCATCCCTTCATTAATCTCTTCAGAGGCGGCCCCGTCTTCTGGGAATACCGTTTTGATCAGGTCGCCAATTTTCAGCCCTTTGAATCGAGGGGGCAGAGTGACCCTGAAGGAATCGTATAGGTCCGTGTCCTTCAGAGAGACTCGAAGCTCGAAAGGGGCGTCGCTGGAGGTCCGGCCCGACTCGTTCCGCATATGCTTCTGCGCTGTCTCCTACAAGTCCCAACGTGCGACGGCGTGGCGCGGCCGGAAGACGATGGCCTACACACGGGTGAGGCATCTCTCGGTCGCAGCGAGGGTCGGAAATGTGGGGAGCTAACCGCGAGTTTCGTGCCGGCTGAGACCGATAATCGTCTGGGACCCACCGAACCCGCCGAACCCGCCTCTGCTGCCGCGAGCTGAGCTTCTCAGGCCGCCGGACCGGGAGCCAAAGCTACTTCTTCTCACGCTCGTGCCGCTGGTCCTGAAGGCCCCGCTGCTCCTCTGGGTTGACTGATAGGTCCGTCGGTTCGAGCTGATGTTTCGGCCGGCCCTGTCGTAGCTGGAACCCCTGAATCTCTTCTGCGTGTTGAAATAGCCTGTGTTCTTGGAGACCTGAGAGCGGTAGCTTGATGAGCCGCGATAGCTCGTGCGTTGGTTCCTCAACGAACCGACATTGCTGCGGGGCGTCTGATATAGATACGGACCCCTGCTGAAGGACGAGATAAGCAGGTATGTGAACAGGAAGTCACCGCCGCCGAAGCCCCTGTTGTAGTATCCGTTGGCGCCGTGGCCTCTCAGTTGGTTCTGCTCTTTTTCCTTGACGATGGAAAATAGGAGATCGTCGTTTGCGTCCTCGATCTCTTCACTTTTGTTCAGGTCCTCGAACCCCTCCAGGGTTAGCCGCTCGCCGTCCTGTTTCGCGCGGATCAAGATAATCCCGTCGCCCTCGTAAATCTCGTTGACGCGACGCTCAAACTCGGAGACGCTACCCGACTCCTTGAAGGCGTCCTGCACCGCGTCCAGGTTGATTCTGCCCGCGGCGCCGTCCGTCGCGGCCCACGCCTGGTAGGTATTGCCGGGGGCGCACGCCGCAATAACGGGGCCGCCCACTATCATTGTGCCCGCCAACGCCGCCATGCTGCGTTTTCTTAACCTTCTACTCATTACTCCCCCTTTGCGCCTGGAAACGGCTGACAATCTGTCGAACCAATCATGCCAGTATTCCGGCGACCTCTTTTTCCAATGTCTGCGTCGGCTCCGCCGGCCGTGCCAAGTCTTCGACCGGGAATCGGAAAAGCCGGCGAAGGAAATCGTCGTCAACGTCTTCTCTGAGAGACTCGTATGCTTCGTGGCTGCGATATGCGTATTCTGCTGCGGCATGCTTGCGGCCCTGCCAGGCGAAGGACACGCTCAGCATTAGCTCCTGCATGTTGCCGATGTGGTCTCGCCAATGCTCGTCGGAAGTCTGCAAGTATAGCTGCCGTTCCAGCGCGTCGAGCCTGTCTTCTCCGATGTAACCCCGGACTTCGTCCAGGCGGCCCTGCAACACGTCGGTTATGGCGTCGGCCAGGCGAAGGGCGCTGAGTCCTTCGAGGTGATTGCAATCGACCCCAAAATCGGTCCACAGCTCCTCCGAGAGCCTACCAAACTGAGCCTCGTAGTCTGAAACGCCCAGGTCCGGGAAAAACTCCCCGACGAGCCTGTGGGCGAGGTCACGAATATAGCCCTGGCATATGCTGTTGAAAGAATCCGCGTCGAATACATTCTGGCGCGCCTCGTAGTGCGCGAAGGTCTGCGCCTCCTGAATACGCATGTACTCGTTCGACCTGTCCCGCTCGGCGGCCTCGTCTTCGCTCAGATTGCGTTGCATTCGAACGACGTGACGCTGAACGCCCCTGCCCTCGTAGTAGGTCCGGCCGGCCGCATCGGTCAGCGGCGTATCTCCGATATACGACGCCTCGCCCCTGCGGAACGCGAGGAGCTGGTCTTCCATTGAGACTATGAACCGTGTTGTGCCGGGGGCTCCCTGCCTGCCGCTGCGCCCGCGAAGCTGTCCATCGATTCTCGACGACTGGTTAAGCTCGGTGCCGATGACGTGAAGGCCCAGCCCGAACTCCACTATTGTCCCTGGAGTGAGCATCTCTCCTGTGTTCATGGAGATGATCAGAGTCGTGCTTTCAGGTCCGACGTCTCGCGTCCCACGCACGGCGAGGTAGCCGCTCTGCGACAACGCAGCAATGAGTAAGGAGCATTCGGCATCTGATGAGCAGTCCAGCTGAACGCGGTCGAGGCCGTCGTTCAGGAGGTCCCGTACGAGGGCCACGTATGCCTCGACTATCCGGTCATTCAGGTCGGGCTGCAATACGATGTCGGTGCCTCTCCCGGCCATATTCGTCGCCAAGGTCACCGCGCCGAAGGAGCCGGCATTCCTGACTATTCGCGCCTCGGCGGCGTCATTCGCGGCGTTCAGCAGATCGTGGGGAATTCCGGCGTCGATCAACATATCTCTCAGGCGCTCGGACTGCTCGATGGTCAACGTACCCGCCAACACCGGGCGGCCCACCCGCCGGCAGTTCTTGATCTCGTCTACGATCGCAGCCAGCTTATCGTCGTTGGTCTGGTAGACTCTGGTCCCGAAGTCTGTCCTGACGCGTGGGCGAGTTGCCGGCACCCGCACGACAGTCAGGCCGTAATCGCTCTTGAATTCATCGCGGGCGTCCAGGGCGGTGCCCGTCAGTCCGGCGACTGTCGAGTACTGCTTCACGAAACCCAGGACCGAAATCTGCGCCAGAGTCTCACGTTCGGGCTCGACCGGTACTCGCTCCTTCGCCTGTATGGCCGCGTGGAGTCCCCGGTTATAGATATTGTCGGGAAGGGTCCTGCCCGTTAGCTCGTCTATGAGCACGATATTGCCGTCATCGACGAGGTAATCCACGTCTCGCTTCACCAACGCGTAGGCCTTCAGCATCTGGTGTAGCTGATTCATCCGTCCGTACTGTCTGGAGGTCCGTCGCCTTAATCCGGCGATGAGCCTCTTTCGCTCCTTCGCACCGATGTCGCCCCGCGATTCGACCGCTGCCAGCTCGCTTTCCAGGTGAGACGTGTCGA
>JADFKI010000281.1 GCA_022565015.1 Chloroflexota bacterium | reverse complement strand
ACGTCGATGGGCGCCAGGCTCCCAATCGCCTGGAAGAATGCCCTGCACCGCTGCCGTGCGTTTGCGCCCGTCTTGAAGACCCTTCCCAGTCCATTTAATTGGTCCTTGTCGTCGCCTTCTTGCGGGTTGTTTTTCTCAGGCGTCGTACTGCCGGAATTCTTCTCTTCAACCCGGATTCTGATCTGCCGTATTACCTCCTCGGACAACGACGTTGGTCTCCCGTTTTCTCCAAGAAAACAGTCCAGTCCGGGGGAGTGCAAAGATGACCACCAATCTCCGCTATTGACTTCGATACGACAAAACACGTAAGTCGGCAGCAGCGGCTCACTTACAGTCCTTCCCCTTCGCTTGACCCTGATATACGGGTAATACACTTCGGCGCCCAGGGAGGTAAGACTGGAGACCAGCCAGCCTTCCCTATTGATTTCACTTTTGGCGATATACCATTCCTTCATCGGAGCGCGCTATTTGCCTGAGGAATATCGATGCGGACAAGCCGATATCCCACGCCGATCCTCGTATGTAAATCGAATATAACTACGCCCCTTAGCTTCCGCCTAAGGCGGTGAACGTAAAAGCGGAGCCGCTCCCTCTTCACGCTCATTCCCCAAACATTCATCATAAGCTCTTCGTGGCCAATTACGTCGCCGCATCGCTCCACGAGACAAGTGAGGAGCCGGGTCTCGGTATCCGTTAGAGATAGGCGAACGTCGGTGGGCAAATCGTCGAGGGAGAGTTTCTCGTTCGTGCCCCTTTTCCCGAATTCAGGGTCCGTTCCGATCCTGCGACAGAGTGCTCGGACTCGACTGACAAGCTCCTGCGAGTTCACGGGCTTCCGCACGTACATGTCGGCTCCGTTGACCAACGCTGATACAACCCGTATGTCGTCGCCGTCGCCGACGACAACGATTGGCGCGCTGGTGACCCTGCGAATGAGAGGAAGGTACTCTACTCCTCCGACCACCGGGGTATCCTCGGACAGGACGATTACCTCGGGATTCATATCGAGGATGCGGGCAACTCCTTGCCCTCCGTTGGCCTCGGATATTACATCAAAGTTTTCGTGAGCCAGGCCGTTTTCGATGGAGCAACGAAGATCGGAGTCGTTCGCCATTATGAACACAGTCGTTCGCATCACACAGACATTTTAGGCGAGGGTGTTGAACAAACCGGGGAAAGACAAGTGCACAAAGAGGGAATTGGAGGTGAAAAAGTGTGAATAGCTGGTGACGTTATGTAGATGCAGACGCCACGTTGTTAGCTAAAAAGGGTCTTCGCTACACGATTAGCGCCGCGGCGGGCCTCGATCAATGCTGCATTGCCGGCATGCGAAACCGCGACGACTCGAACGACATCAACTGTCGACCGCCGTCACTTCGATGGACCACTGGCAGGACGAAGTGCGCTCACAGCTTGCCCGTCTTCAACGGAAAGCACGGAGAGCTCAAGCCTGCGTTACTTTGAGCCGTCGCCGGCCTCTACGATACGGCCCTTTGCACCAGCTCTATCTCCGTATCAGCGGGAGGAGTCGGGCGGGCCGAAGACGGCGAGCTGAACCTGTAGCCGATTCCGTGGACCGTTTTGATCCAGATCGGATCGCGAGCGTTGTCTCCAAGCTTACGCCGAAGCCGCTGTATGTATTTCTTGAGAGTGTCACCGGCTTCGACGTCTTCCGCCCAGATTATCCTCTGGATGAATTCCTGCGAGAGCGTCATGTGCCTGTTCTTCGCCAGGAGATGCAGGAGCTTGAACTCCGTAGGAGTAAGCATCAGCCTGTCTTCGCCAAGAAACACTTCGTAAGTAGCGGGGTCAATGATCAGGTCTCCGCAGAATATCGGACCTTCGTCGCTCTTCTGCTTTGAGAGTCCTACGCGTCTCACCAGGGCGACGATGCGTGCCACCAGGATCATGAGATTGCAGGGCATTTTGATGAATTCGTCGGCGCCGAGTTCGAACGCCTTAACGACTTCCATCTCCTCTTCGCTCTCAGATGCAACGATGACGGGTATGTCGGAAAAGCGACGAATCTCTCTGATTGCCTGCCAGATATCCATGTCCACCATGTCGTCGCACAAAAGTACGAGGTCTGGCTCATCCTGTTCTATCACCTGCAGGCCGACATCGCCCTTGGTGGCCACCAGGGGCTTGAGATTAGGCCACCTCAGCCGGAGCGCCAAGACAAGCTGCTCCACTCGAGCGCTGTCCTGAGAAAAGAAAAGCACTTTCATGCGAATGAACCCCCCTTCAACGCCTCCACGGGAAACGCTGACTTAATGACAGGGTCAACCTTGTCCACGTCGTAACCACGAACTCATATGCCACAGAATTCGCGACCGGCGTGAGGCTGTACCCCATCGTCGCAACCGTTTGACCGGCTGCATAGCCTTTAAGAATGACTAAACACACCCTGCTCGGCAGGATGATCACTTAGGCAAGCAAACTTAGTCGAGCCACACATTTATCACCAATTGGACGGCTTGTCAACCCCGCAAAAGGACTATATCCGTCTGCAAGGCCCCTTTCCGGAAAGCAGATGAGGTGGTCTGGCGCCGAACGGACTCGCTTGCCTTCCAACGATCCCCATGCTAAATTCGCTTAGCCGGAGAATAGTCCGTCGATATCCCGGCTCTGATAAGCCCGAACGGAGGTCTTGCGATGCCCGGTCCCCATTCAGTGAAATTCAATTTTGATCTTCCAGTTAAAATGAGGGACGGGACTATTTTATACGCGGACGTGTTCCGGCCAGAAATATCGGATAGCGTTCCGGCGCTTCTTCAGAGGACGCCCTACGACAAGAGCTCCTCCGCCAGCAGGACCGGCACCCTGGACGCCGTTAGGGCTGCGATGAATGGATACGCGGTTGTCATACAAGACGTTCGAGGAAGATATAAGTCCGAAGGCGAGTTCTACACCTTTGTTAACGAGATGAACGACGGCTCTGACACTATAGAGTGGCTAGCCGACCAGCCCTGGTGCTCAGGCAGCGTGGGCATGTTCGGGGTCTCGTATGTCGGTGCTACACAGTGGCTTGCAGCAAAGTCCGACGTGAGCCCCCTCAAGGGCATTGCTCCCGGCGTGACTGCGTCGGACTACCACGAGGGCTGGGCATGGCAGGGCGGCGCCTTCGAGCTGGGGTTCAACCTCTCATGGGCAATGGGCGCCCTTACGACGGCAAACTGGGGTAATCTCTCCAGAAGGCTTTCGTTGGATGAGGGCGGCTTGGACCAGATCATAGAAGCGAAGGACAACCTATCAGACGGCTTCTATCATCTGCCCATGAAGGAAATGCCTCATCTCAAAGATGGCCTAGCGCCGTATTATTACGACTGGCTCGCCCACCCAGATTATGATGACTACTGGAAGAGCATTTGCATCGAGGAGTCCCATTCCGATATCAGCGTGCCGTC
The DNA here is from genome assembly GCA_022565015.1 of Chloroflexota bacterium. Classification (GTDB taxonomy): domain Bacteria; phylum Chloroflexota; class Dehalococcoidia; order Lucifugimonadales; family JADFKI01; genus JADFKI01. The sequence continues at coordinate 1,144 of JADFKI010000281.1, read as the reverse complement.
ATTCAACTTCGGCGGTTGGTACGACGTATTTCTAGGCGGCACCATTCGTAACTTCACCCGCATGCGGGAGATGGGCGGGTCAGACCTGTCGCGTAAGGGCCAGAGACTTACCCTCGGGCCGTGGGTGCACGGGGGCGCTCCCCTTAGCGTTTCCGGCCTGCACAACTTTGGCACCAGGGCTTCGTCGCTGGCCCAGGACCTTCAAGGCCGAATGCTTCGTTACTTCGACTACGTGCTGAAGGGCGAGGACAACGGCTTTCTCGAAGACAAGCCTGTCAGGATATTCGTCATGGGCGAAGATGCCTGGCGAGATGAAGACGAGTGGCCGCTGAGCCGCGCGGTCGACACGAAATATCATCTTCGCAGCGGCGGCAACGCGAACACCCTGAACGGAGACGGCCGACTCAGCATCGAGACGCCCAATGAAGAATCGCCGGACGTCTACGTCTACAATCCGCTCCTGCCGGTGCCGACGTCCGGAGGCGGCCTCTGCTGCGACCCTGGATTCATGGCGGCGGGCGCATTCGATCAGCGTCCCGTCGAAACGAGGCACGACGTTCTCGTGTACTCGACGCCACCGCTGGACAGGGACACCGAGGTGACGGGGCCTGTAACGGTGACGCTCTTTGCATCGACGTCGGCGGCGGATACCGACTTCACCGGAAAGCTGGTAGACGTCGATCCCAGCGGCTACGCCCGCAATCTCACGGACGGAATCATTCGGGCGCGGTATCGTGTTCCGAGGACACCCGCAGACTTTGTGACACCTGGAAACGTGTACGAGTACAAGATCGATCTCTGGGCCACAAGCAACCTGTTCAAGAAGGGACACCAGATCCGACTGGAGATATCGTCGAGCAACTTCCCAAGGTTCGACAGAAACACCAACACCGGAGCGCAGATAGGGACGGACGGCGATTTCGTCTCGGCCCTGCAGACGATATTCCACACACCACAGTACCCGTCACACGTTACACTGCCGATCGTTCCGAGGGATTAGGTCGCCGTAGTCCAGGTGCGGGATGAGTAATAAAACCTGGGCGACGCGTCGAACGGCCTTGGCGCCATTGTAGGCGATGATATTCCTAACTTCAGTCGGCAGGTCCAGCGTCGTTCCCAATGGTTCGGCGTGTATCTCCGAGTA
>JADFKI010000047.1 GCA_022565015.1 Chloroflexota bacterium | reverse complement strand
TACGTCTCCCTGATCGGCGTTGCCTATCAGGCCGACCACCATCCTCAGGAGCCGTGCTTCCTGGGACAGATGCGGGAGCTTCCATGGAAGGACGTTAAGATCGGGCCGCTCAAGTACGACCGAACCGTCGCCTGGCCCAAGAACCAGGGCACCGAGCGCGTTCAGCAGGAAACGGGCTGGATGATGTACGACCTGCGTGACACCCAACGCCACAGCATGGTGCTGGACGCCGGCGATCCTCCTCAGGCGAATCAAGATAAATACGATCGCTGGAGCGACATGGCCTTCTGCAGCGGCTCGTGGTTCAACTGCCAGGGAAGTATTTCATCGAAGACATTGGAGTTCGACCTTCCGCTGCAAGATGCAACGGACATAAATACCGCCAGGCTGATCTACGACATCAGGCAGGTGGGTTCTGCTTCCCTGCTCGTAAACGGAACAGCCGTGGGCTCCATGCCCGGCGCCGCGACCGTATCGGGTCGTCAGTCTGACGAGTCTCAGTGGGTGCCGCGGTCTATCGACATTAGTCCGGCCTTACTCCACGCCGGCAGCAATACAATAACGATCAACATGAGCGGCAACGTGGCCTTTGATCGTCTTCAGTTCGAGTTCGGCTATGGTGAGGCCGTCATCGATCCTTTGCCGCCGAACCTGATAATCGTCTCGCCCTTCAATGGCGAAGACAAAGTCGGCAGTGACGTGGACATCACCTACTACGTGTCCGGTGACCTGACTGAAGTCGCAAATGTTGAGTTCAGTCTCGACGGGGCCACCGCAGTGGCCGACAACGGTCTCGACGGTAAGCTCACTTTGACTTCGGTTCCCGCCGGGTCTCATACGCTGGCGGCGTGGCTCGTCGACTCAAACGGCTCCAAGATGGCCGACACCGAAGTAAATACTAATTTCACGACCAGCTCCAGTAACTCGGACCCGAATCCGACAAGCGTTGAGTGGCTCCATGTTGAAGGCAACAAGCTCATCAACGCGTTTGGTCAGACCGTCGTGCTTCGCGGGGCCAACGTCGAGAACCGCGAGTGGATTAACAACAACATATCGTTCGAGCTTAATGCGATTCCTACGCTAACCGGAGCGGCGCCTAACGGATGGGGTGCAAACCTCGTTTCGTTGGCGGTCGCGTCGGGGCCCATCAATCGTGACGACCCAGGCTACGTCGCCGCCCTGGACGAGCTGGTGGCACTTGCCAAGGAAAACAACGCCTATACCCTGATCGTCTATCGGTACGCCGAGCCCAACAGCGGCCAGCCGAATATGCCGGACCAGGAGGCGGAAGATGCTATGGCGAAGCTGGCGGCCCATTTTAAGGACGAGCCGGCGGTGCTCTACGGTCTCCAGGTTGAGCCGCACGACGTCTCATGGGCGGAGCTGAAGCCTCGCTTCACGACGATGATTGACGCAATTCAAGCGAACAACCCGAAGGCCGTAGTCGTCGTGCCCGGGACCCAATGGAGCCGGTACATCTATCACCAGCTCGACGATCCCATAATTCGAGACAACCTGGTGCTAAAGACACACACCTACGACGCATGGGGTGATGTTCAGGCCGGATACAGGCTTGATGAGGCCTCCGCTCAGTACCCGGTTATCATAGGCGAGTTCGGTCCTGTGAGTTCGCCCCCGGTGAGCATGACAGATATCGACGACATGCTCAACTACGCCGATGAAAAAGGCATCAGCTGGGCTGCATGGCTGTTTAATGAAGTCGGCTGTCCTTGCCTCTTGTCCGACGCCGGCGCAATGACTCCCGCTGACCCTTACGGTGTGGCGATTAAGGGTCGTCTGCAAGCCGCCGCCGGAAGCTCACAGACCCCCAGCTTCGACGTGCTCGTGTATCACGAGATCGACCCAGACGGGGGATTCTTCCATCCCTCTACGCCCGACGGCGTCATCGCCCTCAAGGCTCTGGGGCAGTCCAATGGATTCACGGTCGTGGATACCACCGATTCCAGCATCTTTAACGATGCCGATCTAGCACAATTCGAGGCCGTGATCTTCTTCCAGACGCATCAGGACGTGATGACGGACGGAGAGCAGGCCGCCTTCGAGCGTTACATACGGAACGGCAACGGTTACGTCGGCATCCACATCGCCAGCGGCACCGAATACGACTGGGGCTGGTACGGCGGCCTCGTCGGAGCGAGGTTCAACAACCATCCCAATACCCAGCAGGCCGTCGTAAACATAGAGGACCCTAGCCATCCGTCGACGTCGTCGCTTCCCAGCACCTGGGTAAGGACAGACGAGTGGTACAACTTCTTCAACGGTCCGGACCGTAACGTGGTGCACGTCCTGGCTACCGTTGACGAGACTACCTACGATACGGCAGACGGGATCGCTCCCGGAAGCGAACATGGGTCGGACCATCCTATCGCCTGGTGTCAGGTCTACGACGGCGGTCGTTCCTGGTACACGGGCATGGGGCATCTGTCGCAGGATTACTCGGACTCGCTGTTCATGGACCATCTTCTCGGCGGAATACAATACGCTGCGGGAGTGGTATCTGCGGATTGCTCGCCAACGCCGGACGTGCCGAACAACGACAATGGGGACTCTATGATCTCCAATCTGGCCGTCGCCTCCAACAAGGTCTACAAGACCTTCGAGTTCGCTCTCGCGCAAGGCGTCCAGGCCTACATCGACAGAACCGGCATAAGTATAGACAGCGTCCCGGCATCCCTGATTGGGGCGAGCTATATACAGACCGCCAACGACGACAAGTTTTCGACCGGCAGTCAGTTCATTAGCTTCGACGTGGACCGCGATGTGGTGGTTTCCGTTGCGCACGATGACAGATTGAAAACCAAGCCTGACTGGCTGCTGTCTTTCGCCGACACGAGCGATGACCTCACTGTCGGAGGTCAAACGCATAGCCTGTGGGTCAAGAGCTACCCCGCCGGCCGAGTGGAGCTTGGCGGAAACGAAGGCATACAAGAATCAAGCATGTATATCGTCGTGGTGAGCCCTGACGATACTTCTCCCGCCATAAAGATTGGCAACGCTGATGTGCAGCTCGACGGCTTCGCCACCGTGGACGTTGTCCTGACGAGCGCGCCTGAGGGCATCGCCGGATTCGACATAAACGTCGGCATGAGCAATGCAAGTGTCGAAATAGTTGGGGCTGTGCTTGCGCCGGAGTTCGAGGACCTTACTACGAACACCAGCGCCACAGTAAGCCGAATAATCGGCGTCGACTTCAACCAGGCGTTCAACCCCGGTGACACCAACATATTACTGGCGACACTGACTGTACAGGGGATAGCGGTGGGGTCTGCGGATTTCGTCATATCCGTCAACAAGATCGACGACGATAATGGCGACGCCATGACGCCGCAGCTGCTCGGCGGAACCGCAGTGGTCACCAGCGGGCCGCCGCCAAATTCCGCACCCTCAGTGCATGCCGGAGCGAACGCCACCATCAATGAGGGCGATACCTTCGTCGGCAGCGGCTCATTCACGGACGGCGACAGCAGTAGCTGGTCGGCCAACGTGAACTACGGTGACGGCTCAGGCGTCCAAAACCTGCCTCTGTCTAGCCAGAGCTTCAACCTGCAGCACACCTACACCGTGCCGGGAGTCTACACGGTCACGGTGACCGTCACTGACGACAGTGGCGACAGGGGAGTGGACTCAATCGAGCTCACGGTGTTGAAGGCATTCCCGATACTGCCCGATATGACGGAGCCGGCCAAGGACCTGGACAATGACGGCACCGCCGAAGACGTTAACGGCAACAACCGGCTCGACTTCGCGGATATCGTTCTGCTGTTCGAGCACCTGGAATCCCCCCAGGTCGTGGACAACCCGGCCTACTTCGATTACAACGGGAACGGCAAGGTCGACATGGCGGATATCCTGGTCTTGTTCGAGATGCTGATCTCTTCGTAGCCTTAATAACAAGGATAGCCTTGCATGAAGAAGGTCCTGAGGTGGATTTGCCTCAGGGCCTTCTCTCTTTCTCCGGCTGGTCCGGGCCGTGCCCCTACAGTATCGGGACCCGTATCTCGTCAACCGACAAAGGCTGGCCGTAAACCTTCTCGTCCTCGACTATGCTCTCATATGCCAAGTAGTTGAGGACCGGGTGCGAGTGTCATCCCGACGAAATATGGTCTTGTCGTCAGTATTCGGGACCTCATCACAGGAATCTGATAAACAGGATCTATGGCCCATATGAAGCGTTTCCCTCATGCTCATCCGAAGACAATCCGCCGCCATATATCCTTCGGCGCAAGTAATCGGGATACCTGAGGATTCACGATTATTCACGCTGGTGTACTTTGTGTGCACTAATTGTTCTCCCCACTGTTCACTTGGCTATGTTCAAATAATCTGTGGGCGCTAATTACGTAGATCCGGGACTCGCGTGTGAACCGCCCCAGCGACATTGCACAGAGCAGCCTTTACTGATAGCGAACCGCAGGTGGAGTCGAGCAAGACGTGGAGAACTTTACGGGTTGAATAAACGCAATATCTTAGTGCTTCTTCTACTGACCGTCGGCGTATTCACGGGCCTGATGATTTACGGCGACGTCCCCAAGCTTGCCCAAAGCGTCTCGTCCTTTCCAGCCGAGCTGTGGCTGGCCGCACTCGGCCTTGCATTGGCAAACTATGTCGCCCGATTGATAAGATGGCTGGTCTACATGAAGGTGCTCGGCATCGAGGCGCCGAATAAAGTGAAGGTACTAGTCTTCTTCGCGGGCTTTAGCATGACCTTGAGCCCTGGCAGGGTCGGGGAGCTGGCCAAGTCCTACTTGTTGTACAAGAAGGCGGATATACCAGTCGCCGTCTCGGCTCCGGCGGTCATCATGGAGAGGCTGGTCGACCTGATGTCGCTGCTGCTGCTGGGACTGTGGGGCCTCATATTCATACCCTACGGGTGGGCCGTTATTGGACTCGTATTGTTGGCTCTGGCCATATTTATCTTCCTACTGTCCCTGGACGGAACGGCCGTTCTCGAACGGTTGCCCCTATTGAAGAAGTGGAGTCCCTACTACGCGACCTCTCGGGACGCTTTCAGAACTCTTTTTTCGCTGAAGATCATGACTCTCTCCCTGGCGCTTGGCGCACTGGCGTGGGTCGCGGAGGGATACGCTTTTTGGATCGTGTTGAAGGGCCTGGGATCGGAGATGCCTATATTTGTAGCGGTTTCCATATACGCGGCTTCCAGCCTGCTGGGCGCCGTGACGATGCTGCCGGGTGGACTAGTCAGCACGGAAGGCGCCATGCTTGCGTTGCTCCAGAGGACAGGTATCGGCACGACAGTAGCGTCGGCGGCCACGCTCATAATCAGGGTCTCGACACTATGGTTTGCGCTCCTCATTGGGGCTCTCTCGCTACTTCTCATCAAATTTATCGACACGAAAAAGGAAGCCGAGGCTTCAACTCGGGTATCAGCATCCGATGTGCCGGCGGCAGACTATGTAACTGGGAGCGGGGATTAGGGGGAAAGGAATAAAATTTCTATGGCAAGCACTTTAGGTGTAGCAATTCCTCGCGGTTTTTCCGTCGTCCGCGGACTCGTGATGACCGCACGCCCGTGGCAATGGACTAAGAATTTCCTCGTTTTCCTTCCCCTGATATTTTCCCTTGGAGAGCGGTGGACATTAGCCGATCTTAATATGTTTGCGGGACTCGCCGGCCGAAGTACGCTCACGTTTCTCGCGTTCTGCGCCATATCCAGCAGTGTGTATTTCTTCAACGACATCATGGACAGGGAGCACGACCGCCTACACCCTAGAAAGCGATTTCGACCAATAGCTTCAAATGTCGTGCCTATCTCCCTGGCAAATATCGTAGCCGTGGGACTCGTGGCCATAGGCCTCATAGGGAGTGTCATTGTTGGATTCGAGGTCGCCCTGGTCGCCCTGGTCTATCTGATCGCCAGCTTTGCCTATACAACAAAGGTCAAGCATCTAGTTATTCTGGATGTCATTATATTAAGCTCCGGCTTCATTTTCAGGGTTGTGGCCGGGTCCATGGCGATCGATGTTGTGACTTCCCCGTGGCTGTACATTACCGTGGGCTCAGGCGCGCTGTTCCTGGTGCTGGGCAAGCGCCTCGGAGAGCTCAAGACCGCCGGTGACAGCGCAGCCACCCAGAGGGAAGTGCTCGGCTTCTATACGCCGGAGATACTGAACCAGCTGATAACGATTACGGCGACGAGCACGATGATGGCCTATGCGCTGTACACATTTGCGGCCGGCAACGTTCCTGCCGACAAGAGCATGATGCTCACGATACCCTTCGTCGTATTCGGTCTCTTCCGCTACCTGTTCATCATGAGCAAGTCAGTCGATAGCGAGAGCCCGGAGCTACTGTTGATCAAAGACCTGCCCCTCCTGGCAGCCATATCTCTTTGGGGTATCACGGCCCTCGCCGTAATGGCCGTGGCCAGGTAAACCCTCAACTAACCTTCAAGGGTTTGAACCTTTATATGTTGTGTACCATGAGAGATTAGACATTGACAGCTAATAACCCTCGAGAAATAGGCCGAAATGTTTCTCGTTTCCTGATTGCGACATTACTGCTCCTTTCGACGTTGGCGGTACTCAGACAATACGTGCCTCAGCTCGTTGAGATCGTGCGCTCGGAGACGCCGGCCGCCACCGTGTTTCATGAAGAGGGATTTTACTTTCTCACGGTCGCGCGGAGCATGGCAGAGGGCCTTGGGCCCACCGCAGACGGTGTATCTCTGACGACCGGATTCCAGCCGCTGTGGGCCGGCCTGGTGAGCGTGCCCTTCGTGCTAAGCAAAATATTTGGCGGTAGCGATCTAGTTTACGTATTAGGCTTGATGCTGGTAACCGTGGTCGCCGCCACGGCTCTGGCCGGTCTAGCCGCAAACAAGCTATCTAGAATGCCGTCCACATTCCTGTTTGTGTTGACTGTCGCCGTCTTCGCCAATGACCTGCGCTGGTTGAGGCTGTCTACATCCGGGCTAGAAGTGACGGTGTATATGGCCGGCCTGTTGGCCTTGATCTTGTTGTGGGCTCGGTCTCCCGGGCGGTCTTCCGGCGGCCTTAGCGCCTCTGATGGTCGTTGGGCGGCGCTCTTCGGTGTGGCGCTGGGAATCGTATATCTTGCTAGAATCGATGGGGTGTTCTTTGGAGCGGCCTACCTGGTATTCCTGCTACTAAAGCTGTCTATTTCCAGGTGAAGTGTTATGATCGTCGGCATTTCTGGTACGGTGTCTGCGGTGTTTCTTGCTCTGTGGCTATCCGTGCCCTTGATTTTTCAGGGCAGCATATCTCCGCAGAGCGGCACCGCGACCTCGGGCGGCATCTATCCGAACCCGGGCCTAACTTACAATCTGAACGAGACGGCCAAGCAGCTGCTGACTATCCCACTCTCTTCGATGAGTAACATTCTGAGCGAGATGGACCTGGGCAGAGGTATTTTAATAGGTATCGGCATAATGGGTTTCTTGATCGTAATTGGGCTGGCGTACCGCTTCAGAAACGGCTACAAGTTCGGTTTGCTGGCGCCCCACGTGGTTGCATCAGGAGCCCTCGTCGTATTCTACACGGTCTTCAGCCATACGCCGTGGCGGTTCGACAGCTATTTCATGCCCGTTGCCGTCCTGCTGCTTCTATTGATTTCGCTCGTTCTGGATACTATACGACGAAGTTTGAGTCCGAAGGTGTTCGCACCGGCCGCCCTGCTTGTGATCGCGGTATTTCTGTCCATGCATTCGTACCTGTGGATTACCCGGCCTGTTGCGCAGGGCGACTGGATCACCCCGGCCATCAATTGGCTCATCGAAAAAGACTTTGATACTGAGGTGCACATGTTCCAGACCGGCCGCACCGGCTATCAATTTCGAGGTACCGTTGTGAATCCTGACGGTAAGATGAATTTCGATGTCCTCACCGCACACCAGGAAGGGCGATTTCTTGAATATCTAAAAGAGAATAACGCGCAGATAGCCTTTGACAGCAACGAATACCTGGATAGATTTCTGCCCCAATACGACGAGTGGGACTCTGAGTACATTAATCTTACCCAGCAGCTCTCTCCGCCCGACGGCTGGTTTGTCTACGTACGAAAGGCGGACTCGTCAGTCAGGAAGCTGGATTAAGACAATCATAACGGTCAATAGTTTATATAATGGTAGAAAGCTTTGCCGGGTAATGGTATAGCCACCGGGTGAATCGCGACCCGCGGCTATCAGACCTTTACGACGCATAACGGGATTCGATATCGAAAATCAGGAGTATTGAATGGCCACATTCCCCGAGACCGGACCTGCCGCGCTCGACCAGGAATCGCGCGCCGGACATTCAAAGGTCGCCGTTGTCTATACGAGGCCGGAAACGGTCTTCGAAGACTATCGCAGGGCCATGGAGCTGGCCGACTGCGAGAGCTTCCTTCCCAAGGACTTGACGACGCTTCTAAAGATAAACATCTCCTGGCAGCACTACTATCCGGCGTGCTCGACGACTCCCTGGCAGCTGGAAGGCGTCATAAAGGCCCTAAATGGGTTCGGCTACCCGGACCTCGTCCCGACCCACAACGGCACGGTCGTCGTGGATGCAAGGGAAGGGGCGTTCAACAACAAGCACCAGGCGGTTGAGGAAAAATACGGGCTCGAATCTCTTCATCTGGAGGAGACGAGGTGGATGGACTTCCGTCCGAAATCCGAGATGCTCGTGCTCGACAAGGTCTATCCCGACGGCTTCCAGATTCCAGAGGCGTTGAGAGGCAAGAATATCGTCCACCTTCCTACGGTGAAGACCCACGTCTTTACCACGATGACGGGCGCCATGAAAAATGCCTTCGGAGGCCTCCTGAACCACCGGCGTCACTGGACGCATTCGGTAATCCACGAGACCCTGGTGGACCTACTCCAGATACAGAAGGAGATCCATCCCGGCCTCTTTGCCGTTGTCGACGGAACACTGGCGGGAGACGGACCCGGCCCGAGGGCCATGCGATGGCATGAGAAGAACGTTATCCTGGCCGGCGGAGACCAGGTCGCGGTAGATGCCGTATCCGCAAAGCTAATGGGCTTCGACCCCATGAGCATACCCTTCATACGAATCGCGCATGAGATGGGCCTGGGATGCGGCCAGGTGAAGGACATCGAGGTCGTTGGCGCAGACGTTAGCGAGGTTAACTGGGGCTTCACCGGCGTCGAGAACACGTTCTTCAGTCTTGTCCAGAAGCTCGTCTATCGAGGCCCTCTGAAACCCATTGAAAATTTCTTGGTTCGGACCCCGTTGATTACGCTGGGTATATTCGCATCCAACTTCTACCACAACAGCTATTGGCTGCCTTTGGTGGGACGCAAGAGGGTAAACGAGGCGCTGAAGACCGAGTGGGGCAAGCTCTTCAAGAGCTACTAACCCTGGCCTAATGGGCCACGTATCGCTTTCTTGAACCAGGGCGGACCACCACCCGGCAGGTCATTTCTGGGCTGCGACGGCCGGCTTGTTCTGATGCGTTGCCTGGTCCAGGCTGCGATACGCCCCGAAGCCCCGACCGGAAGATTTCGAACCCAGGGGTAGCACAATCTCGTAGAGTTCTCGAAATCACGACCGGGTGGGGAAGACCAGAAGGCGCAGGTCAGAAGGGGCGCACACGTCTGAGAATGATCTCCATCTTTTCACGCTTCCGCCCCATTAACAGAAGGCTCGGCAGCATACCCCGCCACGACTCCGAAACGCTAAACTGAACGGCCCTTCGCCTGGTCGTGCTTCTGAGGTTCAAGGCGTCGGACTCGGGCCAGATGAGGTGATAGGCCAATCGAATGAGGGGATTGGGCTTGAACCTTTCCTCTATGTCCGGCGCCAGGGGCGTACCCAGGAGCTTCCTTGTGAGCTTCAAGGTGTACCAGATCGAAGACTCGGAGCCCTCCGCCTTCGCATCGGCCTTGATCATGTCCCAGTCGAGACGGTCACCGTACCGTCTGAGCAGAAGGTCGATATCCTTGAACCAGATCAGCCTGATGAAGCCATGCCTGTGCAGGTGAACGCAGAGGGTGAGAAGCTGGTCCTCGGGGCAGAGGACCCAGGTGGGTTCTCCCTCCAACATCGTCGGCACGGCTCGCTTCCACAGGTCTTCGGCATGGCGAGGGCGGACGCCCAGCTTCATCGCGTCGGGATGTACGTCCACTCGTACGAGGCCGTCGGGGTGAAGGAACTTGCGCTCGAAATACGTCTCCTGCTCGGCCTTTCTGGCGGGCAGCGTAGGACCTTCGTCCGTGCGATACCCCAGGGAAGTCAGCGCATGCCAGAGTTTTCCGTAGTCCTCCTCTCTGCACAGGAGGTCCAGGTCTCTGTATGTTCGCTCCCCGGGCGTCTCGTAGAGAAGCTCAGCAATGGCCGGCCCCTTTAGGACGATGACTTCCGCTCCGTTTTTGCGAATGACGGGAAGCATCTCCTTCAAGGCGATTCTTAGCCTGGCCTGCATGGCTACGTCGGTATGCGTCAAATTCCTGAGGGGCGACATAATCCATTCCGGAACGATGCCGGCCCGCATGAGGTCGCTAACGACCCGCATGACCTGAGGTAGGATGCCATGCGTCGCAGAAATGCTGACTGCTTTGTCCCAGTCGGACACGGACTTCGCGTACTCTGTGAGATCGTGGTCCGATACCACCGATGCATCTCGGCATGATAACGTCAGGAATGCTGCTTCGGGTGAAATTTTCAAGGGCTTAGCGGTCTCCACGCGCAGACTCTGCGCAGGGCAGATTTCTATGGGACCATTATATGATGCAGCTCGAGGCTATAACGCCCTATATGTAACGATTGTCCGACTTTATTCGTGCTAGTTCAAAGCGACGAATGGCCGGACTCTAGCGTACGTAGGGCCGACCCGGTTCCCGGTCTACGGCGTCCAACTCGGACGCTTCACCGGCGCCGTTTACGCCGCCCGATATGGCACCGTTCGAGGCTTCCTTGAGGTCATCGGCGTAAGGGACTTCCATCTGCGCCTTCCACGACTGCGCGTAGAGGCCAACCTTGGCAACCAGCTCTTGATGAGAACCGGACTCGACGATCTTCCCCTTGTCCATGACGAAGATGACGTCAGCCTGCATCGCGGTGGTAAAGCGGTGAGTGACCACTATCGAGGTCCGTCCCCTGGCCAGGTCGCGGAACCTCTTGAACCAGTCGGCTTCCGACCAGGAGTCCATCATGCTGGTAGGCTCGTCAAGCACCATTATCGGAGACTTCCTGACGAAGGCCCTGGCAAGGGCGATCCTCTGCCATTCGCCGCCGCTGACCTCCGTGCCCTCCGCGAACCACTTACCCATCACACTGTCATAACCCTTGGGCAGGCCCATGATGAGATCATGAGCGCCGGCCAGCTTCGCCGCCGCTTCCACGTCCGCGCGTTCATGGCCCGAATTGCCGTTGCTCACGGCGATGTTGCGGGCTGCGGTCTCCTGGTAACGTACGGGAAACTGGAACAGCACGCTGAGGTGGCGCCTCAGCTCCTCGACGGGGTATCTTCTTATGTCCACACCGTCCAATTCGAGAGCGCCGGATTCGGGGTCATAAAAACGGCAGATCAGCTTTACCAGGGTGCTCTTTCCGGCGCCGTTCGGTCCGACGATAGCCGATATCTTTCCAGCTGGTATCTGAAGGTCGAAGCCTTCCAGCGTTGGACTTGGACTGCCCGGATACCTGAAGGTAATCCCATTGAAACTCAGCCCTTCACGCAGCCTGGCAGGCAACGTCTCGGGATTGGCCGGCTCCGAGAGGCTGGACCTCATTTGCAGGAATTCCAGGAAGCTACCCAGGAAGAGGCTGTTGGAGTAAATCTGGCCCACACTGGACAGGAGCGAGCGCATCAGGCCCTGACCGCGTATGAACGCCTGGTAAATCAAGACCAGGTCCCCAAGCGTCACCATTCCCAACAGCGCGCGCCAGACCATCAATGCCACGACGGCCTCGGAAGCGGCCAGTGCGACGAGTCCGGCCAGAAACCTGGCCAGGCTCTGGTCCCTCGTCATGTTTATTCTTTCCAGCCTCAGCCTCTTTCGCAGGCCGATGAAGCCGCTTTGGAAATAACCGCCGAGTCCGAATATTCGCATTTCCGGAGCGGCATCGCTGCTGGTTAGCATGAGGTCGTAATATTGGGGCTTGCGCCTGTCGGAGGTGGAGCTGACCCACCAGCTGTGGAATCGCCCGCTGAATCGCATTGCCACGAAGAGCCCCGGCAATGTTCCGGCAACGAGCACGACGGGAAGCCACGCGCCGTAAGGGATAATCATGACCGCCAGCGCGGCAAGAGTGATTCCGTTCTGAGTGAACGTGCCGATGCTTTCGAGAAGGGCGATTGGCCGAGAGCCCGCGTCGCCTTTAGCCATTTCCAGGCGGTCATGAAATTCCGGAGACTCGTAGTGGGCGATGTCGAGCTTGATGGCCCGCTGATGCACCAGTGAGCTTATATGGTCTTGCACCAGCTCAGATTGGACCGCTCTGATCCACGTGAGCAGGCTCTGTATGACCTCGATCAAAAGGAGCGACGAGGCCATGAGGATGCCGTATGTTATGACCGGCTGAGCGGTCGTCTCATCCAGTCCGTGGTCGAGAACGGCGACGACGCCGTCCACCAGCAGTCGCGAGAGATATACGGTAGCTGCAGGCAGCAGTCCTTGTACGACAAGTAGGACCGCCCACGCCAAGGTCCATGTCCTGCCCGCAGACCAGACGATCCGAAACATTTCAGACAGATGGGTCAGGTGGGTCCTGGCTTCTTGCATCTTATCGGTCAAGAGTCGCCCCTTGGTTTAGCCGAATCAGAGGGCCGCCGGAATCACTTCGGATTCGGCTGCTGTAGTAGGTCCGATATCTTGAAAGCTCCCGCCGGAGACCTGTTCTTCCACCAATTTCGCGCCCAGGTCCAGCATGGTGAGGGAGGACGGCCTGTTCAGTCGCATCATCGGAGTTCTTCTTACAATCTCAGCACTCATTTCGAGCGTAGTCTTGTCTGAGGGCTTCAACAGAACGTCTCCGAATCTGGCGACGTAGATGTTCTGCAGCAAGGCCAAAAGGGCATCCTGAGGCGCCAGCTTCTCGATATTTACCTCATCCTCTGTTGCCAGTAGCTGATATATGCCGGCCAACGGCAGGGCATCTTGCCGGAAGCGCTCCTCGAGAACTCTATAACGCTTGCTAAATAGCTCGGATACCCTGGGGAGGGCCTCTGGATTATGACCCATGGACTCAATGGCATCGGGCCATAGCCTGACCTGGGGGAACGCCGGTGAAACGAATAGCTGGTCTTCGAGAAGCGTGATGGGTACTATGTCGTCAGAGATGAAGCCGTGGCCTCTGTCGTACATTGTGGCGGCCAGCGTCGACTTTCCGTGACCCTTGCCGCCCACGAACAGGACCGCGCGCCCACCGATCTCCACCGCGCTGGCATGGAGCATGAACACGCCACGGAGATGCAGAAGGGCTCACATGACGGGACCCAATATGAACTGCCTGACCCTTGCCATATCGGCGCTCGGGGCGATATCCACGATGATTTCTTTGGCCCCGAGGACCTGGCAGGTCGCTACATCTTTCCACCGCAGGTAGAACGACCCCTCGCTCCACCAGTAGGAAGCCAAGAAGTTGGATAACTCCGCAGGCGGTTGGGCCGCAACAGGGCCGACACGAACAACAAACTCACTCTGACCCTCTTCGGAAAGAAGATCAGGGAACTCAATATCGGAGGCAAAGTTGAACCCGAAGACCGTATATCGATGCATAATTCCCACACTACTACGCCGCGCGTTAGGGTCTCGTGTGTATCAGCCAATTCAGCCGGCTAGACAACGAGCCCGGCGGCATTTCCTCCACCCCACGGCGCGCCGTGGCGCTGGACGGACTCCCTTAGTCCTGCCTAGCGCCCGGCAAGCCTTCCAGTCATGCATTCACTGGATCGAGGTCGACTCGAAGTCGATGGTCTACGAAGTTATCGAGTTGATGTCGTCGTTGATAACATTGGTGCCAATGGGAACGTCCACGTGGCTGCCGCCGCCGGACTTCGTGATCTCCCGAAGGTCACCGTGAACCTTCAACTCAGGCTTCTCGTATTCCTTCTTAGACTCATCAGACTCGTCCATGGTCTTTTCATCGTCCATCTTCTGCTTGTTCTCCATCTTGATTCCTCCTACCGGCAATTGATTGATGTACGCCGCGATATTAGGCCGAGATATCGGCTTTCTTCAACCACATGGCCAGGTTCGTTGCCTTCCAGACGACGACTGAGTCGCCGTTGACTTCGGTCGCCGCGAACCTGTGTACTGTCTGCTTCAAAGCGTCGATGTTGACATATCTTGACAGATATTCTGAATTTTCGCAAATTACCCCCTCTATTCGTTTCGTCTCAAACGTTCGTAGGCCGTGTTCAAATCCCGGTCCGAGGTTGGACTTACGACCCCGCCATTGAATGCCGGGAGGCAAGGTGCCTTCCATTGCCGCGCGTAGAACCCACCTGGTCCATCCGTTCCTCAGTTTCTGCCCTGGAGGAAGGGATAGGCAGTACTCGACCAACCGCTTGTCCCAGAATGGGTATCTGGGCTCAATGCCGAATGCGGCGGCGGAACGGTCCAGTACCTCCAGCGTATAAGGCATCACGCCCCACGTCAGCCGGTTGAAATGCTCTTCTCGCTCGGTCTTCGCCGGAGGATTCCTGTAGGAGTCGATCCTATCCTGGAGACCGACCCGACGGGCGAAGTCTTTATTAACGTACGCCTGCCAGTCGGTCTCATCCTGAACTTTTGGTCCTCCAAGAAGGCCGGAGCGGACTGCGGCCATGGTGCTTCGAACTGGCCTTGGAATCCAGCCCTTCACCTGGTAATGCCAGACTGCCCTGCTCACTAGCTTCCAGGGAGATATCTTGGAATGCTTGCTCAGAGCCCTGGACTCTCTCGCCAGCGCGACCCAGCGCCTTTCATGCGCCAGCTCCCGCAGCAGGCCTGTGCCGTGAGATATAGTCGTGTCGCCGTCGAAGCCGTCCAGCATCACGCGAACGCCCTTCTTCGACGCGGCCTCGAACAGACTCCAGTTGAGGTGCAGATTGAAGGCCAGTATCGGCTCGTCCTCATGCCTCATACGGCGCTCGAGGTCCACGAGCGGGCTGAGTCGGTCGCCGCGAATGACCTCTGGGTCCACTCCGTTCTGTGACAGCACGAGGTTCAGGTACTTACTTTCGTCGGATTCCGCGACATCGTCGAACACGGCGGAGAACGTCGAAAGCCTGCCGTTATCTTGCCCCTTGGCCATATCTCTGGCGACGCAGGTGATCGACGACGAGTCCAGCCCTCCGCTCAAGAAGCTGCCGACGGGGTATGCGCTGCGCATCCTGCTCCGAACGGCGTTATCGAAGGCCTCTCTGAAACCCTCGACATACTCCTCATCGGAGCCAAGCAACAGCTCTCGGGAGGGGTCCAGCGCCCAGTAACGGCGGACCGTCATATCGCCGTGTCGGATGGTCAGCTGATGACCTGGGGGCAGCCGGCGAATGTCCTTGTAGAAGGTGCGCTCAACGTCATCCAGCGTCGACGTCAGGTAATCACCGACCGCGACCTCGTCCAGGACGCGGGGTATGGCCGAGATGGAGAGAATGCCCTTGATCTCCGACGCGAAGGCGAAGATGTCCCCGTCGTTACAATAGTAGAACGGCTTCACACCGAAGTAGTCCCTCGCGCAGAACAGGGTCTGAGTCCTGCCGTCGGCGATTGCAAAGGCGAAGTCCCCCAATCAGATGCCTGGTACAGTCCTCGCCCCACCTCTCGTATGCGCTCAGGATGAGCTGACTATCGCCCATTCCCTCGGCTTCGCCGCCTACCGAGCCAAGCAGGCCGATCAGCTCCCCGCGGTTATCGAGGCGGACATCAGCCGTGACCACGATTTTGCCATTGCGGCCGACCAGCGGCAACGTCTCGCCCAATGACTCCGGTGTCGTATGGAGCATTGCGTGTCCCAGACCGGTCGGACCGTCGTTCCAGACACGACAGCCGTCGGGCCCTCTGTAGGACATTACGTCGAGCATTCCCCTGAGCTCTTCCGAGCTCACGGGCTGCCCGCTATGACGTAACAGACCGGCTATACCGCTCAAACGGCATCTCCTACTAAAGTTGTCGGAAGCGTAAATTCAGGCGGCTCACTCAGAGCTCCGCTTATGACCCTTCCCTGGCTTTCAACCCATGCGTGTGCCTTGAACTCGCCAACTTCGTCCCTCGCGACCTCTATTTTCAGCGAAGTTGGCTCCCCGAGACGGTCGGACAAAGCCTGTGTGCGGATCGCCGTGGTCAGGCATGTCACTGCCCATGGCATTCGACGCGCGGCGGCCCTCATAAAGAGCGCCCGCTCCTCGCTTGTTCGCCTCAGAGTTTGTGAACTTTTCTCATGTTGGTCTGGATTTAGACGGTTAGATGTTTACGAGTAGACCGAACCTCAACTTTGATGACAGTGTAGTGGTTTGGGCCAGTCGCCATGCCCACTTCGGG
>JADFKI010000280.1 GCA_022565015.1 Chloroflexota bacterium | reverse complement strand
CGAGAGGCCGACGCATCGAGCCGGGACGTGATGACAAGGTCCTGACCTCGTGGAACGCGATGATGCTTCGGGCATTCGCCGAGGCCGCTTCAGTCCTGGACCGCCCCGACTACGGCTCCGTGGCGAGAAGCAACGCCGAGTTCCTGCTCGATCAGCTGCGGCCGAACGGCAGGCTGCTGCGTACTTATAAGGACGGTCAGGCCAAGCTGAACGGCTATCTGGAGGACTACGCCTTCCTTATAGACGGGCTTATCGCGTTGCATGAGTTCACGTTCGAAGCCCGCTGGCTCACCGAGGCCGTCGCCTTGACTGAGCAGATGGTGGAGCTGTTCTGGGACGAATCGACCGGCCAGCTCTTCGACACGGGAAGCGACCACGAGGCGTTGATCGTTCGGCCCAGGGACTTCTCCGACAACGCGACGCCGTCGGGCAGCTCCATGGCCTCGGATGTTCTGTTGAAGATGGCTGTGATAACCGGCAACCAGGAGCACGAGCGCAAGGCCGTTGCTGGTCTACGCTCCGTACGAGAGATGATGCTTCAGTTCCCTGCGGCGACGGGCCACTGGCTCTGCGCGCTGGACTTCTATCTGTCCAGCGCCAGGGAGATAGCCATCATCGGAGAGAGGGAGACGGAGGATACCTCGGCTCTGGTTGCCGAGGTCTACCGACATTTTCTGCCCAACCGCGTATTTCTTGGGCTGAGCGGCGCTGACGGTGAAGATGCCTCCCAGGTGGCGGGCATGCCGTTGCTGGAAGGTCGAGAAAGAGTCGATGGCCGGGCCACTGCCTACGTCTGCGAGAGCTACGTATGCAGTCTGCCTACGTCCGACGCTCAAGAGCTCGCCAGGCTACTCGTAAGCTAGCCGACCCCGAAAACACAGGTCTAAGCTTCCCGTGGCGGCATTCTTTAAGGTACCTGGAGAGGCGTCACGGATACGCCGCTTGCCGGATCGAGGTCCACGATCGCCACGGTCCTTGCCTGGTTGCCGGACGGCGCGCCCGAATAGTAGGCGGGGACGCCGTTTCGGGAGACGTCTCGAAAGACGTGCACGTGGCCCAGGGCCAGGTAGTCGCACGTCGCGCCCGCCACATCGTCCGGCGTAATCGGCGAAGACCGGATGGGATCGACTTCTTCCATGAACAGGCCGTGCGCCATGGCCACGAACCAGCTGTCCGACGGTTGAGAGGGCATACCTTCCAGGGGTCTGAAGCTTGGCACGTGATCGAAGACCGGCCTGCCCCACACCGTGAGACCGAGCTGGTCCAGCGTGATGGACTCTCCCTCCGGCCTCGTTATGAGCGAGATGTTGGCGGGCAAGTCTGAGGCGTCGATAATGTCCTTCAACACCGTATCGTGATTGCCGGGAAGAATCACGACCGGAAGCCCCAGATCGGCCAGGCCGGTCAGCACGTGGTCGATCGTTCGATCGGGCACTCGGTGGTGATCAAATAGGTCGCCGGCGATTAAAACGGCGTCGGGGCCGGCGCTGCGGCTCAACCCAAGCATGGCCTCGAACCCCTGGATGGCCTCATCGGGATAGATATCGGTGCCGACGTGCAGGTCGGACGTGTGCAAGAGTCGAATTCGTTTCCTTTCGCTTACGTTGTTCGAAAATGGGTTGTCGTTCATAGAGGTCCTATACGCTGAACATCGAGCGCCCGCCGACGCGAGCCGGTCCGCCGCTGATGCCCGCGGGCGAGCCGTCTGCCCGCCAGCACGCGGCGCCGTGAATCAGGCCGGCCTCGTAGTCGAACTGTACGCCGTTCATGCCGCCCGCCACCTTTTCGGCAATCTCGATTTCGTGTCCCCTGCCCTCGAGCTCCTGGCGCACCTTCGGGCTTATGCCCTCCTCCACGTTCAGCGACTGCCCTTGTGTCCAGATCCGTGGCGCTTCAACGGCCTCCTGCAACGTCATGCCGTGGTCTATCACATTGACGATGGCCTGCAACACCGACGCGAAAATCTTGGTTCCGCCGGGCGTCCCCAGCGCCATGAACGGCCTGCCGTCCTTCATAATAATTGTGGGCGACATGCTGCTGAGCATTCGCTTGCGGGGCGCGACGGAGTTTGCGTGTCCGGGATGAGGGTCGAAGAGATACATGTTGTTATTCAATATGACGCCGGTGCCCGGCACCGTAACCTTGGAGCCAAAGGCGTCGTGGATCGTCTGGGTCATGCAGACGACGTTGCCCTCGTCGTCGGCGACCGTGAAGTGGGTCGTGTCGTTGGACTCGCCGGTATGCACCCAGGGCTTGCCTGGCTCGAACGTGCCCGCCCTGGCCATATCTATCTCATCTGTCCGGGATGCCGCATACGCCTTGGAGGTGAGCCCCGCGACCGGTACCTCCAGCACATCCGGGTCGCCCATGTACTCGAATCGGTCTGCGAATGCGATCTTCAGCGTCTCCGCGACGAGATGGATGTAGTCGGTCGTTCCAAACCCCATGCCCTCTACATCGTATCCTTCCAGCATGTTGAGCACCTGGACGATGTGCGTGCCGCCTGAGCTCGTTGGAGGGACCGCCAGGATGTCGTAGCCCCTGTATGTGCCGTGAACGGCCTGGCGGCGACGTATCGAATATTCCTCCAGGTCCTTGCTCGTTATGATGCCGCCGTTGGCCGCGACGTCACTGACGATGCGCTCTCCGAGGACTCCTCTGTACAGTGCATCGGAGCCCTGCTTGGCCACAAGCCTTAGCGAGTTGGCGAAATCGGTCCTGACCATGGTCTGGCCGACGTCGGGTGGTCCTCCGCCTGGAAGAAACGTCTCCTTGCTGGCTGGAAATCTTGCGAGCTCATCCCTTCGCTCGGCTATGATATTGACCAGGTACCGGCTGGCGGAAAAGCCCCTCTCCGCGTACCGAATGGCCGGCTGTATGACCGTGTCCAGACCGAGCCTGCCGTACTCTTCTTCCAGGTGACACCAGCACTTGAGGGTCCCCGGTACGCCCGGCGCGAGGTACCCTACCCTGTTCTTCTCGCCCACCGTCTCCAGGTAGTCCGGCCACGCATCGGATACAGGCTCGTACATGTCAGGCGTTGCGCCTCCGGGGGCGACCGCGTAGTTGTCGATGATGACGAACTCATCGTCACGCGCGCTGTAGAAATTTACGAATCCCGCACCGAAGATTCCGACCATCATGGGCTCAACTACGCTGAGAGCAAATGCCGTCGCAATCGCGGCGTCGACGGCGTTCCCGCCCATGGCCAGCATCTCCAGCCCGGCAGCGGTGGCCATTGGGTGGTTGGACGCGACCATTCCCCGCGAACCGACGGCCTCGCGCTTGAAGGTATCGAATGGAGACCCGGCACTGTCTCGCCATGTTGAAGGCATTTTTTGCTGATGGCTCCTCCGGTTACTGCGAGGCCGATTATAGCATTTCGTGAAACCGCGTCTGCCTTTGTTTAAGTATCAGGCGCTAGTCCAGGCTTTGGGTGCCGCCAGAACTACAGACCCGTGTCGTTTTATAGCATTCATGGCCATATTAATGAAATTTTTCGGCAAATGAGTCTTTCCAACGGGAATGGTTGTCGTCGCTTGAATATACCTACCAGGTGTATTAAGATGCCGCCATCTAGAAACGTGTGGTGGTCCAAAATGGGAGGTTCGTCATGTCTGAAGAAAACAAAGCGATAGCTCGTCGTGATTACGAGGAGATTTGGAACAATAAAAACTTAGACGCAATAGACGACTTATACGAACCAGACCACATCAGGCGTGGTGGGTTGGGCGAACCAGGGAATGAGGGTTATAGGCAATTTGTCACTCTATACACGGATGCCTTCCCAGATTTGCATTTCACAGTTGAAGATATTTTTGCTGAAGGTAGCAAAGTTGTCATTAGATGGACAGCGAACGGCACTCATAAGGGCGACCTCCCTGATATTCCTGCCACGGGCACTCTTGTAACAGTTACAGGCATCAGCATATATACATTAAAGAATGGCAAGATCGTCGAAGAGTGGGGTCAATGGGACTCGCTGGGGCTCATGCAGCAGCTCGGAGTCCTCGATCAATAATTCACCGGCAATGTTTGGCGGGTAGACTAGCCGACAAGCTCAATAACAGGATTGCCCTCGGACAGCAATTCGATTCCGGCCTCGCCGACGCGGAAACGTTTGACCAGCTCCGCCACCTCGTTGCAGGCGAGCATGACGTCATCGGCATTCACCGGCGGCATTCCGTCCACATTGATCTCGATGTGCGTCGTGTCGAGGGTCGCGGCGGTATGCACGCCCTGACGCCAGACCCAGCGCCGAGTCAAGACCGTGTCGCCCTCCGCGAAGACGACCTCGCCCGGCTCCGGGTGCTCCGCTTCGTCCGAGCCAATGGCAAAGAACACCTCGGCGCCCGTCGCGAAACGGAGCGCGACGTCGCCCTTCATGACGCCGAAGTCGTGCCCGCCCACTGGCATCATGTGCCGCAGGGACACGATGTTGCCGATGTCGACCAGCGCGTTGATCGACGGCAGCTCATGGCCCCTGAGGACGCGCCGGGCCATTGCCTCGATGGACGAACGAAAGTCGCTGGGCCGCGCGCCGACGGACCGAAAGGCCTCGCGCCCGCTCGCAATCCTGGGATGCCCGGCCACGCCCTCCAC
>JADFKI010000279.1 GCA_022565015.1 Chloroflexota bacterium | reverse complement strand
AATATCTTCCGGCTCATGGCGGTGCAAAACCGTACGCTGTAGGTGGACTTGCATTACCAGGCTTAACAGTGAGTTTATTATCGGCCCTCCGTCTCTGTCAACGTAAAGGATATGAGACGCCTCCGGCGAGCTACCTGAAACAGGCATCACCTCCTTGGCGAAGAGCTCCATGGACCGCATGACTTCGGCGTGTTCCAGGGAAGTCGTTTATCGATGTCGCAGGCTGTGGGAGGGTTGCCTCTTTTGACGCCGGCCGATTCGGTGTTGTGTCGAGCCCTTACGTCATGTTTACCTGGTGGCGGCCGCCCTTGTCCGGTATGTCGTAGACGTCTGCGCTGCCCGTGGGAGCGTATCCCAGCACCTTTTGCGAGTGGCTGATGTCGCGCCAGCGCCAGCGGTTGTCCGACATGGCCTCGAAGATGTCGTAGCGAACGCTTTCGGGCGCGTCGATGCACCTTTCCACCATCTGAACGGCGTCGGCCTGACTGAGGAAACCGGGGTAGTGCCGCCGCATCTGAGGCTTGTCGTCGGCGAGCACGGCCCCGAAACGAATGTTGAGCACCGAGATGCCGTGCTGGTCGGAGTACATACGCCCCAGGACCTCGCCGAAGACCTTGCTCACGTAGCACAATGAGTTGGGGCGGACCGGCATCTCGTGGGTCAGCAGCGGCCATACCTTGGGTATCTTGTCGTACTCCGCGGCGGCGATCTCGGTGTAAGGTGACTCCAGCTCGTATCCAAGCATCGTTCCGCCGGAGCTGGCGAAGATCACCCGCTTCACGCCGTGTATGCGCGCCGCCTCGTAGACGTTGTAGGTGCCGCGTATGTTCACTCGCTCGGTGCCTTCCCACTCGTAGACGTCTTCGGTATAGGCCGACAGGTGCACGACCGTGTCGATGCCTTCGAACGCGGGCAGAATGGCGTCGAAGTCGGAGATGTCTGCCTGGTGGCACGGGACGCCCTCGATGGCGCGCCGGTTCAAGGCGCTGAAGTCGTACTTGTGGCCCAGGTTCTTCAGCACTAGTCCGCCGATAAGCCCGCTGCCGCCGGTGATGAGGACCTTCTTCTTAGTCGTCATTTCACCCTCTCTCCTAAAAGGTATAATGGCTCCGCTAGGGTAAACTCAAAGCCGTCGTTCATCAAGGAGCACGATTGAGACGCGGCCATTTCAGGTTATTATCTGGGCGGCGGTATTCTCCTTCGGAAGACCAAATTGGGGAGTGAAAATGCCCTCGATCGAAATATTAGGCAAGGGCCGAATCGATGAGCGCGACTCGGCCTTTCCGCAGGCCGTGCAGCTTCCGAACGGCGACCTGCTCTGCTCGTTCAACGCGGGCGGCGGCGCCATCGTTGCCGGGGGGTCGGACTGGGCCCGCTCGACGGGCGGTGGCGAGACCTGGACCCTTGAAGGGACCATTCTTCCCCGGACAGACAATCCACGCACCACTAACGCGCTGAAGCTCAGCATCTCGCCTGAGGGCGTCGTATTCGCGTACGGCTCACGCGCATATCCCCAGGCGGGCCACGGCTTCGGTCACGTCCGCAATGAGCCCGTCTTCTGCACGTTCGACGGCGTCGGCTGGTCGTCCCCGACGGTGGTCCCCATGCCCGCGGACTGCCCTCTGGAGATATCCCACGGCATTTTGCCGCTGTCGTCAGGGCGTCTGCTTGCCCCCGCGGCGACGCTGCCCGCTCAGGGCAGGCTGGGGGAGCAGGTGATCGTCGCCATATCCGATGACGGCGGACGAACCTGGCCCAGGCATGCCGTCGTGTTTCAAGACCCGGAGAAAAAGCTCGGCTTCTTCGAGCAGAAGCTGGCGGATATCGGGCAGGGTAGGGTCATAGCCACATGCTGGACCGTCACCCTCGAAGGTGTCGAGGATAGACCGAACTGCTTCGCGATCTCTGAGGACCGGGGCTCCACATGGGGTCCTGCCATGTCGACGGGCATAAACGGTCAGACTATGACCCCGATTCCCCTAGGCCAGGACCGCCTGCTTGTGCTGTATAACCGGCGCTACGGCGACCAGGCCATCATGATGGCGCTGGTGACGTTTACCGACGAGTCATGGACCGTGCGTTACGAGGGTGTCCTCTATGATGCCAACCAGAGCCGCCAACGCCCCGACGATACGGTCAGCGGCGTTGATGAGCTAGACGGGTTTACGTTCGGGTTCCCCACGGCCGTCATGCTTCAGGACGGCACGATATTCGCTACGTATTGGAGCCGCGAGGACGGCAAGAACGGCGTAAGCTGGACGAAGCTGGCCGTGGATTGGTAGCCGTGCCGGGGGGCAACCCGGCTTCGCATGCCTTCCGATGGCCGGGAAATGGGCCCGCACCGGCAGCTCCGATGCAGGCCCAAAGGCAATCTAATCCCAGATCGCGAATACCTTGAAGGACACCTGCGACTGGTCGTCGAGGGCGTCGACGATCCGCGCCGGCCGATCGCCCATCACACCCAGCGTGATAATCCAGTTCAGGAACTCATGGTCGCCCGAAGCCTGGATATCCTCAGGCGATATCTCGGCAAGCTTGCTCCCCTGGCCGTTTTTAATTAGCTCGAGATTACGATGGTCGAACTCAGCGTCGAATTGGCGGCGTTGGAACTTCTCGGTCAGGAAGAAGTGGGACCAGCTCGAAGAGGCTATGACAGCCACGCGCTCTGAGCGAGTGTCCAGGAACTTCCGAATGGACCGGCCAAGCTCGTAGCAGCGCTTCGCCGTCGGCCTGGGCGGGTAGCCGTCGCCGGCCTCCTCTCCGATACAGTTCACGAAGAGCGGCAGAATGGGAAGCTTGCACTCCTGGTCCAGGTACATCAGCGGGTTGATATGGGCGTGAGGCAGGCCCCATTCCCAGCCGGACAGCTCCGTCGAAGACGACATGTCGAATCCATCTCGAATTACGCTGGACACGAGGGCGCTGGCGAACTTGTCCGGACACTTGTAGGTGAACTCCGCTTCCGGGGCTATGTTCCAGACGTTGTTGTTGTCGCTGGCGGCGTGAAATGGGTAGCCCTTGACCTCTGAGCCGGTGTAGAAGCAAAACGTGGGCAGGTTCTCTCGTTTGAAATTCTCAGCCTGGTCGTCGCCTATCAGTATGACCGCGTCGGGCTTCCAGGCGTGCAGCTTATCGCGAAGCACCTGAAACGCGTCGCCGATGCGTTTGTGGTTCTTCTTGTCGTGGCTCGCGCCATTGTCGTCGCCCAGCTCCTCAATGAGCCGTGCCGGCCTTTCGTAGTTGGGAATTCTCTCGGAGAGTCGCTTTCGGACGTTGACCCAATGCTCCGGCGGAAACAGGATCATCGGGGCGTGGGTGCAGCCAATACCTAGGATCTCAGCCATCAAATACCTCCACTTTCATAGTTGAAATACAAGAGCCTTTTCCTGCGTTGCGGTGGCAAGGCTCACTCTGCCCGCCAAACCTGGTTGGACGGAGCGTACTACCAGACACTTCGAGTGTCAACGTGGCAGGGCGCTCTGTCCCTGTGACACCCACCGTGTGGGAACATATCCGCATAGCGGTACACTGCGTGCAATCCCTCTAGAAAAGGCTTGAGGTTCCAAATTAGCTGCTGATATAGTTTCAAGTAAAAGAATACGCAGTAGCCCTGAAGGATCCTCCTGTTGAGACTCCGCGAGGTGCTTCCGGCATTAATCAAATATTCGGGTTCATCAGTGGCAAATTTGAAGGTTCAAGATTGAAAAGCAAGATACTAAGCCAAGCGTTGACTGGACATTCTGAGGTTTAATGATACGAGAAAAACGATTAAACGAAGGCACTATAAAAAATGTTGCCGTAATTGTACAGCCACATCAAGAAATATCAAGTGGCCCAAATAGAAAGTATGGGGGCGTAGAAAGAATTGTGGCACGTCTCATAGAAGGGCTTCTTAACAGGAACGTTAATGTAACTTTATATACAGCCAAGAAATGTAATATAGATTGTCGCGTGATATACCCAATGGGGTTTTTTGACGGAGAATTTGGTGGGGATATTTATCCAACACAACTTGCAACTTATTCTAGAAAAATACGTGAAGATCTAGAGTGTAAGAATTTTGATGTCATTAACAATCACTATGACCCTATAACTTTTGTTTCTCTTCAAAACATTAGAACTCCAACCATCACAACTTTACACGGACCTGCAACTGAAGAAAATGTAAATACCTTTGGATATTTCTCTGGAAACTATTTTTCTGCTATTTCTCAGGCCCAAAAACATTCATACCCTTCGAATATGAATTTTGTCGGGGTTGTATATAATTCAATAAATGATAACCATCCTTTTTCAGATAACAAAAGAAATTATCTTATTTCAATAAGTAGAATCCTACCTATGAAGGGTCAAAAAACTGCGATAAAAATTGCAACAATGTGTGGATTGGATTTAATAATAGCCGGGAATTCTCTTGATAACGAATATTTTCACGAAGAAATTCGCCCCCATCTTACGAGAGATCTTAGTAAGCCAGAAAAACGAAGCGAGAGAAGAGAATTTATAGATGATATTTCAAAATACCAACCAGATGGGAGAAGCATTATTTACGTAGGAGAAGTTATTGAACATGAGAGAGACCAGTTAATGAAGCATGCAAAAGCTTTTCTAT
>JADFKI010000278.1 GCA_022565015.1 Chloroflexota bacterium | reverse complement strand
GCCATATCCGTCGGCATAATCGTCATCTTCGGGATCTTTCTCTTTGTGAGGTAAGCGAGAGTCGATTTGGAGACCTCCGGCTTTTCAGGCCTGCTGACCGCGATCGTGTTTCTCCCACTCGTGGGAGCGATATTGATTGCGCTCGCGTTGCGAAGCGACCGCAGCGTGCGGCTGGCCGCTGGCGCCGTTTCGCTGGCCGAGTTCGTGCTGGCGATCGTCGTATTTGCGCTTTACAAGTCCGATGTTGGTGGAGTGCAACTGGTCGACAAGATCGAGAACTGGATTCCAGGTCTATCGGGCGACACCTTCGCGGTGCAGTATTTCCTCGGCGTGGACGGCTTGAGCGCACCGCTGGTGCTTCTGACGGGCATCATCGGACTCGTCTCGGTGTACGCCTCCTGGCACATTAAGGTCCGCGTTCGTGAGTACTTCATGTGGCTCCTCGCGCTGCAGACCGGAGTCATGGGAGTATTCATATCGCTGGACTTCCTGATGTTCTTCCTCTTCTGGGAGATCGAGCTCATTCCGATGTTCTTCCTCATTGCCATCTGGGGCAGCGACCCAAAGAGCCAGCGCGAATACTCGGCGATGAAGTTCCTGATATTCACCATACTGGGCAGCGCCTTCATGCTGGTTGGCATCCTGGTGCTTTTCTTTTCGACGGGCACGCTGGATATGACGGCCCTCCCAGAGGCGATACAGGGATCCAAGCTGCTGCTTCCCACCGGCATCGTTTTCACCCTGCTTTTCATAGGGTTCGCCATAAAGCTTCCCCTCTGGCCGTTCCACACCTGGCTCCCCGATGCACATACGGACGCGCCCACGGCCGGAAGCGTAATGCTGGCAGGCGTGCTCCTAAAGATGGGTGGCTACGGCCTCATAAGGGTATCCGTCTCCATGTTCCCCGAGGTTATCGCCAACATCGCGTGGCTGCTGGCGATAGCAGGCGTGATAAACGTGCTGTACGGCGCCATGGTCACCTTGAGACAGACGGACTTAAAGCGGCTCATCGCCTTCAGCAGCGTAAGCCATATGGGATTCGTCGTGCTCGGAATCTCGTCCGTCGCCGGCGTGGCCGGGACGGTCTCCCCGCTGGGTTTGAACGGTGCGGCGATGCAGATGTTCACCCACGGCACGATCACGGGCCTGATGTTCCTCGTCGTCGGCTTCATCTACGACAGAGTACATACAAGACACATACCCGACCTGGGTGGACTGGCGCGCCAGATGCCCATACTGGCCACCGCCATGCTGTTGGCGGGACTGGCATCGCTGGGTCTTCCGGGGACAAGCGGCTTCGTTTCGGAGATACTCGTCTTCCTCGGCACGTTCCCGGTATGGGCCTGGCAGACGGGCCTGGCCGCTTTCGGCGTCGTTTTGACGGCGGGATACATCCT
Source organism: Chloroflexota bacterium (assembly GCA_022565015.1). Classification (GTDB taxonomy): domain Bacteria; phylum Chloroflexota; class Dehalococcoidia; order Lucifugimonadales; family JADFKI01; genus JADFKI01. Next base: position 3,223 of record JADFKI010000278.1, on the reverse strand, counting down.
CTGGATGGTACAGCGTACGCTGTTCGGCCCGCCGCAGGAGCGGTTCGACGGCGTGGGCGACGCAAAGCGATGGCAGTACGTGCCGATTGGAGTCCTGGTAGTAGCCATCTTCGTCGTCGGCGTTTATCCTGCAATTATCTCAGACGTATTCTCCAGTGGCGTGGGACCCATTGTCGAATCGGTCCAGGAGGTCGGTCTGGCGGCGCTCAGGTAGGGCCATGCCGGCAGGACATATATGAAGGTTAACGACTTTTTTCTACTATCGCCTGAAATAAGCCTGGTCGTACTGGCCGGGATAATGGTCCTGTTGGACCTGGTCGTTAAGCGCAAGGGCCTTCTACCGGCCTTCTCGCTGATGGCCCTGGTCGTATCTCTGATCCTTACTGTAGTGCTTTGGCTAGACCTCGACGCCAACAACAACAACGCCTTGACCGGATTCTTCGGCAGCCTGGTCGGAGACAAGTTCAGCCTGTTTTTCAAGTTCCTCATTCTGAGCGCCGCGGCAATGGTGGTCCTGGCCTCGACCGATTACACGCGCAAGTTCGAGCGGTTTCGCGCCGAGTACTACGCCCTCGTGCTCTTCTCCACGGCGGGCATGATGCTCCTGGCGTCGGCGACGGAGCTGATAACGATCTACCTCTCGCTGGAGCTCACGGCGTTGCCTATTGCGGCCCTGGCGGCCTTCCTCAGGGACAATCGCTCCACGGAATCGGCGATGAAGTTCCTGATCCTCAGCGCTATAAGCTCCGCCGTCCTGCTGTACGGCATGGTAATCGTCTACGGCTTCACCGGCAGCACGTCTCTCGATGTCATAGCGGCGCGGCTGGCAGACTTCAGCTTGAGCAGCGGCTCGCCCTTCGGGAGCCAGGCCCTTCTCTTCGGTATAGTGCTCATGATCGCGGGATTCGGGTTCAAGATTTCCAGCGTGCCCTTCCACATGTGGGCGCCCGACGTTTATGAGGGCTCTCCGACTCCCATTACCGCGTTCCTGTCTGTGGCCAGCAAGGCGGCCGGGTTTGCGGTGATTCTGAGGATTTTCTATATCGCTTTTTCGCAGGACATCCTCAGCGTCGAGTGGAGCATCACATTCGCGGTCCTCAGCGCGCTGTCCATGACGTTGGGAAATCTGGTGGCCATTCGGCAGAACAACATCAAGCGCATGCTTGGATACAGTACCATTGCGCAGGCAGGGTACATAATGGTGGGTCTCGCGGCCGTCGCGGTGCGTGCGCCGGGCTCGGAGGCGAGCCTTGGACCAACGGGCGTGCTCTTTTACCTGGGCGGATACGCGGCCACGAACCTGGCGGCTTTCTGCGTGATCATCGCCATATCCAATCGCATCAACAGCGACGAAATCGACGACTTCGCCGGCATGGCGCGTCGAGCTCCGGTCCTTGCGGCCGTGCTGGCTCTGGCCATGATTTCGCTTATCGGCGTGCCGCCAACCGTCGGCTTCTGGGCGAAGGTGTACCTCTTTGGAGCGGCGATAAACACCGATCTGGTGTGGCTGGCCGTGGTCGGCGTAATCAACAGCGTCGTCTCCGCATATTACTACCTGCGGGTCGTTAAGGTGATGTACCTGAACCCGCCTCAGGCGGGCGAGACCGCCGTTACCTCCCCTCTGCCCATTCGAGTGGCCATCATGACGACGTTCGCGGCGACGCTCTTTTTCGGCATCTACCCGACGCCTCTCTTGAACTTGGCAAGGTCCGCCGCCGCCGCCCTGCTGTCCTGAGCCAACCGAAAAGCTGCTCACCGGTTTGGCTTGCCGCCGCGTCGCGTTGACACCCTCAAACCCCGATGTTAGACTGGCTTCGCTGCGGTGTTCATGGCCTGGACGCATATGCCGGCAGTCGCTCGGAAAGTACGCCGGAGGTACGATTACGGTCCTGTGAAATATCGTTCGCGGCGCCCTTCTCAATAGTCCGTCCAAGGGGTCTCATGGCAGACGTTACGCCAATAGGCATCGTTTACAACTCTCAAATCGAGGCGGCCGAAGCGATGGCTCACAAGGTCGTGAGCTCGCTTCATCTGGAGGACAGATGCTGGGTCAGCTCGGCGTCGGAGCTGGACCATCTGCGCAGCAATCTGGAAAACACGTCCCTAATTATCGTCGCCGGCGGGGACGGCACCATCCTTCGCATAGTGAGAATCACGGCGCCATACGGCGTGCCGCTGGTCGGCATCAACATGGGCCGTGTGGGATTCATGTCCGAGCTAACGGTGGCCGAAGCCATCGAAAAGCTTCCGAAATACCTGGACGGCGACCTTCGAGTCGAAGAGCGAATGATGTTGGAGACCACGGTCACCAGGGGGAGCGAGTCAGAGCCCGGACTGACGCTTCACGCTCTCAACGACGTCGTAGTAGGAAGGGGCGGCATCACGCGCCTGCTGGACATCGAGACCGTCATCGACGGGGTGACGTTGACGAGCTATCGAGCCGACGCGGTTATCGTGTCCACGGCGACCGGCAGCACCGGCTACGCCCTGTCGGCGGGAGGTCCTATCCTCTACCCGGAAACCCGCGCAATGCTCATTCAGCCCGTGGCGGCCCACTCAGGTCTCAGCAACGGGCTGATTCTTCCCGAGGACTCCGTTCTGGAGCTGAAGGCCAGCGACGACCACGAAGCCGTATTGAGCGTCGACGGCTTCTCAGACACGCATCTGCATAAGGACGACAGGGTAACCGTTCGGAAAAGCCCTTACGTCGCGAGATTCTTGCGAGCTCACGCACCCAGCACCTTCTACGCGGCGTTGACCAGACGGCTGGGCCTGGAATCTCTCTAGCTCGGACACGGGAGACATCGATGGAACCGGAAAAGCAGCTCAGCTCCGAACCTAAATTCGACGGAAAGATCGTTCGGCTTCGAGTGGACACGGTGCTGCTGCCAAACGGAGAGCGGGCCACCAGGGAGGTAGTCGACCACGACAACGCCGTCGTAATAGTGCCTGTTGACTCGGACGACAACGTACTCCTGGTCCGTCAGTACCGCTATGCCGTGGAGGAGACGCTGCTCGAGGCCCCCGCCGGGATCATCGATGATTCCGAGGACCCCGACGACGCGGCGCAGAGGGAGCTGCAAGAGGAGACGGGTTATGCGTCGAGGAGCCTTAGGCCCCTGGGCGGCTTCTGGTCCAGCCCGGGATTCTGCACCGAATACATGTACATTTACCTGGCCCGCGACCTGGTGCACAGCCCGCTCACCCCCGACGACGACGAATT
>JADFKI010000277.1 GCA_022565015.1 Chloroflexota bacterium | reverse complement strand
ACCTTCGCTATCTCCCCCATGCCGCGCCTGCCCGTCGTGTGCCACCGGACTGCCTCCAGCACATCGGGATCGGTCAGGCCGATTTCATGCGCCAGCCAGTGCGCGGCGACTGCGCCGTGCAGCAGCACGGGATGCCTCTCCTCGACTGGATGGACGTCGAGACCGAGACGACCAGCCTCACTCAGCAGACCATCGGGCCTCATCGCCCGCGCCAGGTCGTGGGCGGCCACGGCCAGATCGACCTTCGCCGCGTCCACCCCAAAGCGCTCGGCGAGCTCCCGGCCTACGTCGCGTGAACGCTCTATATGGTCCCTCAGTCCCTGTGGCAATTCGCGCAATCGCCCTTCGATCGCAGGAGGCAGCTCGGCCATAACGTCAGCCCATGCCGCCGAGCTTCTTACCGCCCAGCAGGTGCATATGTAGGTGCGGTACCTCTTGTCCGGCGTTGCCGCCCTGGTTTATGACTAGACGATAGCCCGCATCGGTAACGCCCTCCTGCTCCGCGACGCATCGGGCCGCGTCGAGCATGTCGACGGCTATCGGCGCGAACTCGGGCGTCATGCCGGTCAGGTAAGTGAAGTGACCGCTGGGAATGATGAGCAGATGCACCGGCGCCTTGGGCGCGATGTCCCTGATGACGAAGCAGCTCTCGTTGCGAAAAATCACCTCGCTGGGAATTTCTCCTCGATTGATTTTGCAGAACACGCAGTCTTCAGACATATTTTTTCTCACGGCGCGCAGGCCGCCTTTGCCTCACAGCTAGGAATCTATCTCAATCTGCCCATGCCGCTTACCCATCCGCTCGGTGTGATCTTGTGCTGGGGGCACATCCCCCCAGACCCTCTGCCGGAGGGGGCCACGCCCACTCTGGGCTCCCCCGGGACGGCATTGAGAAAGTTACTCGATCATATCCGGGACAGTTATTCCACGACGGCGATCGCCTCGATTTCGACCAGGTAGTCCGCGCTTACCAGGGCCGAGATCATGACGGTGCTGCTCGCCGGGCCGTTCTCGGGAAACAGCGACAGCCGCACGGAGGCGTACGCCGGATAGTCGTCGCCATTGACCAGGAAGCAGGTTATCTTCGTCAGATCGTCCATGCCTGCCCCGGCAGCGGTGAGTGCAGCCTCGATGTTCTTGAAGCACTGTTCTGTCTGCGCGCGGGCATCGCCCTTGCCGACGACATTGCCCTGGGCGTCGGCGGCTACCTGTCCGGATACGTAAACGGTATTGCCCGCTCGGGTGGCCGGTGAGAAGCCGCTGGGCTTCTTGTCTGGATTCGGGAAAAAGGTTTTTCTAGCCATTTTTATTCTCCTTGTCTGTCATTTTTTAGCTTTTGTTCCATCGAAGCTCGACGGGCTAGCCAAACACAAAGAGTCTCGCGAATATCAGGTTAAGTATGGCAATCAGGATAAAGCCGACAAGGACCACGCCGACAGCCCTCCATGTAGACGTGTAGTCCAGGGCCTGCTTCACCGCCACGACCATCGCAACAAACTGCCAAACGGCGCCTATTGAGGCTAAAAGTGGGCCGAGGAAGGGTATGAACCCAAAAATGCGAAGCAGTCCCGGCGTCTGGGCAAACCCTGTAGTCCTCGCCAGCTGCGACCAGTTCGCCTCCGTCTGCGGGGTATTGAAGAGCGTCGTGCCCAAAATATAAGTCACGAACGCCCATAGTGCCCACTGGGCTATACCACCGACGATTCCTAATATGAACGCCGTCATGCCCAGGCTTATGCTGCCTATGCCGATGGCCACCGCCACGATTACAACGACTATGGCCGCCTGCATCGTTGCTGCGGAATCGTGCTCTATCTCCTCGTACGTATGCGACCTTAGAAGCGCCGCGCCGATCATTCTGGATAGCATTCTTCGTCCCTCACTATTCTCGTTCGAGCAGTTCGATGCGTACGTCGTCCGGGGCCTCGATGAAGGCGACGCGAGTACCCGACGATCCGTCCGTGGGACCTTCGCGAAGCTTCGCCCCCAGGCCTTCCAGCCGCTTGACCTCATCGTCCAAGTCGTCGACGGTGAGGCCGAAGTGCTCTATGCCGAAGTGGACGTCGGCGCTTCCCTCGCCCATGGCCTCGCCCGTCCGCGCGCCCGATATGCGAACGATGACGCCGTCGGTCGTCTTGCACTCGATGAAGCGGTCCCCGGTATCCCTCGTGCGGTCGCTGACTATCTCGAAGTCGAAGGCGTTGACGTACCAGTCGGCCGTCTTCTTCGGGTCTGGCGCCTTCAGGTGCAGGTGTTCGAATCTAAATGCCATATAAAAAATACTCCTTCCGCCGGATGCTTGCCGCACGCAGACTATGGCATCACGCAATCGCCTGTCAAGAAGCAACGGCGAGGCGGCGTCAGGTTGACCGTGCCGGATTTCTTATGCTAGCGTGACTTCTGGTTCACGGCACACCACCATTACGTCAGGAGCGGAATATGGCCTCAGAATCGGAAAGGACCGTCGAGTTAGACTGGGACGATCCCATAGACGCAATCGAAAAGGCATTCGATCTCGGCTGGTCGGACGGGCTGCCCGTGGTGCCCCCGACCGTGGAAAGGGTCGACCAGTTCATCGGATTATCGCAGCGAGATCCCAACGAGATACTGGGCGGAGTGCCCGAAAGACGTCGAGAGGTCAACGTTCGGACCGCCGCCGCCAACGCCGTCATGGCCGGGTGCCTGCCCGAGCATTTCCCAGTCGTCCTCGCCGCCGTGGAGGCCATGCTGGAGCCGGAGTTCAACCTGGTCGGGCCGTCGTCCAGTCTTGGCGGCGCCGCAATTCTCACGATAGTCAACGGACCCATCGCAAGGGAGCTGAACATCAACTCGCGAAACAACCTCTTCGGCCCTGGGAATAGGGCAAACGCCACCATCGGTCGCGCCGTGAGGCTCATCCTGATGAACGCGTGCGCCGCGATTCCCGGGCTGTTCGACCGCAGCGTGCTGGGGCATCCCGGCAAATACACCTACTGCATCGCCGAGGCCGAGACCGAGACCCACTGGACGCCCCTCCACGTCGAGCGCGGCTTTTCCGAATCCCAGAGCACCGTCACCGTGTTCGCGTGCGAAGGACCCCGGCAGGTGCGCACCATGGGCGGGCCCGAAAACATAGTGTTCACCGTCGCGGACGTAGCGTCGTCCCTTGGGACGTCCATGTCCACGGTGGGCTCGACCAGCGACGACTCGGCCGTCGTGAGGCAAGGGGAGATCGCCATCGTCGTTTCGGGCCAAAGCGACGTCTGGGACGGCTGGAGCAAGGACGATTTCAAACGAGCGCTCTTGCCCAGGCTCAGGCGGTCGCTGGCCGACCTCAAGCGGGCGGGCGAGGTCCGGGAAGAGCTGACTCCCGGCGACGAGGACACCTACCTGCAACTGGTCGCGGGCATAGAGGATATCATCGTCATTTTCGCAGGGGGCGAGGAGCGGACGACCTGTGCAGTAATCCCAAGCTGGGGGCCAAGGGTGTCGTCAAGCTCGGTCTCCAAGGCCGTAAGGGTCCCTGGGTGAAGCTCGTGGACGGCCTTCAATCCTCGACGGCTTTTACCGTGGCCTGTTCCTGGGGCTTCTTGCGGAAGACGTGGCTGCGGGCCGCGCGCTCCTCGCACGTTATCTTGACCTGCTCGAGGTGCTTGACGATAACGCTCTCGAAGACGCGCTTGGTGTAGAATCGTCCTCCGAGCCAGCCAAAGAGCGGGAACTTGCTCCAGATGAACTCGCCGTTATGCACGAGCTCGGTGTCTCCGTCGACGTCGTTGAATACGAACTCTTCCCAGGCGTAGTGAAGAGGGCCGACGAGGTGCGTGAAGGTAATCCTGTCGGGCGCCTCGATGGAGACCTCTTCGATAGTCTTGTACTTGAATATCCAGGACTTCGTCACGAATTCGGCGACGAGCTTGTCGCCCTCGCGGCAGATCACCCGCGCCGACTCGTTGTTGTCGCCCTTCATGCGCCCGCGTCCGAAATGGGACATCTTCTGAAACACCAGGTCCCGGGGCGCTTTGATAAAAACGCGATGAGGGTTCAGCTTGATTGGGTCCGCCATTTGTCCTCCGGAGTGAGCCAAGTCTATGAAAGTTTGATGAAGCGATTGGCGGGAGAGATTCGGCTATCGGCCTTCGCTCCATTTGACCTCCCTTGCGAAGGCCCTGATCTTGGCGACGTCCTTGACGCCGTCGGTCTCCACGCCGCTGGACACGTCCACGCCCCAGGGCCTCGCTATGGATATGGCATCGGCCACGTTATCCGGTGTCAGGCCGCCGGCCAGCAGTATTTCATGTGATCTGGCGATCTCCCCGGCGACCTCCCAGTCGAAGGCACGGCCCGTGCCGCCCAGCAAACCGTCCACATGCTTGTCGAGCATGACCCTGTGACCTCTCGAAACAGCCGCTTCGACGTCGGCCATGACGCGCCCGGTTATCTCGCCGATGGAGCCGCCCTCTCCGACTTTGATCTGACGTATGACGCCTGCGTCAACGCTATCCCAGTACTCGGGTGGCTCGTCGCCGCAAAGCTGCGCGTAGTCCAGTTTACACAGCCGAATGATCCGATTGACGTCTTCGATATCCTGATTGGCGAACAGGCCTACGATCTTAGGACCGTCGGTAAAATGTTGGCTCCGATAGAGCTCGATGATTTTGGCAGCCTCGTCGGGCTGAAGCTGCCTGCGAACGCTCTCAACGAAG
>JADFKI010000046.1 GCA_022565015.1 Chloroflexota bacterium | reverse complement strand
TTGCCGCTCTTTAAATCAAATGAATAAGGATATCTCGTGGCACGGTTAGCAACGGTACGATATGGATTATACAAGGGTGGGAGAGCACCAAAAGCTTCTCCCAGCCTAAGTTTAGTTCGAAGCCGTCGGCTCCCGATTTGGCTCTTCTTTCCGGTCGAAGCGAAGGTATTACGTACACCTTTCCGTGCAAATGTTCTGCAGACAATTTATGAAGTGGCGAGGGATCAGCTCGGCTCTTCGTTAGTATCAGTTGCCGTGTCGACTTGGAAGGACCCAGAGGAACCCGTTCCCCCGATATTAATACTCAGTATTATCGCCAAGTCAGATAGAGCAGAGTTGAAACGTGCGCGATATGCGATTCTCAACACAATTGCCTCTGAATCAGTTTCGTGGACTGAAAAGCAGAAATCTGATTACAGCAAGACAATATACTTTGAGCTCGAACCGTCTGTCCTATGAGACCGTTGGAGTTTTATCAATTAGGCTTAAGTCTCGCCTCTAATGCGAATACGGAAGCCGAATTTAGAAATGCCATAGGAAGGGTTTATTATGGACTTCATCACGAAGCTTGCCGACGCTATTTCAGGCAACAGCCTGCTGCCCCCTCCCTTGAAAGAGGCAGCAGGCATAATTTGCTTATTGAAAGATTCCACGATCCTACTGATACGACGATAAACGAAATATCCAACTTGTTGCGACAACTATCGAGGATGCGAAATCTAGCTGACTACGAATTGAGGAATACAGTACTGCTTAACCGGAGGTCACTGGATTCGAATCAATTGATGAGATTAGCTCTTTTGGTTGCCGACGAGCTATTGCAGGCTCTAGAAACCTATTCGCCCGGTGAAGCTTCTGAAGATAGCGAATGTCGCGTAAGCAACAGGTAGGTTAATGGAATTCGCGTATCAAATATTTGGCCGTATTTAAGTGCTGGGACACGGGGCTCCGTGTCCCTTATGATTTGTACCGCAATTATTCTAGATGCCTTAGTTGGTCTCGGAGCGAAGATATATGCCGATTAACAAGGTTTTGGACACGTTTGCCGAGGCGGTGGCCGATATTCCAGACGGCGCGACGCTCATGATCGACGGCTTCGCGGGCCCGGGCGGCACCCCTCAGAACCTGATCCGCGCGCTCCGAGACCACGGGGCCAAGGACCTCACGATCGTCAGCAATACGGCGGGCCTCGCCAGCGTCGTCGGCTTCGGCACGCTGCCGGGAGACGTTCCCACCGACATAGGCATCCTCGTCGACAACGAGCAGGTCAAGAAGGTAATCGCATCCTTTCCCGTCTCGCCCTCTCCTTCTCGGCCCAACTCATTTGAGAGGGCGTATCGTGAGGGCAAGGTCGAGCTTGAGCTCGTCCCGCAGGGGACCCTTGCCGAGCGAATCAGGGCGGGTGGCGCCGGCATTCCGGCCTTCTTCACGCCCACGGGGCCCGGCACTCAGCTGGCCGACGGCAAGGAGGTCAGGGTCTTCGACGGCCGCGAGCACGTGCTCGAGCATGCGCTGAAGGCCGACTTCGCGTTGCTGAGAGGGCACAAGGCGGACACAATCGGCAACGTGGTCTACAAGGGGACGTCGAGAAACTTCAACGCCGTGATGGCCACGGCGGCGGGCGTGACCGTCATGGAAGTGGACGAGATCGTCGAACCCGGAGAGCTTGATGGCGGAGACGTTCACACGCCGTCGATCTTCGTGAACCGGATAGTCAAAATTCCCGGCCGATGAGCTCGATCGAGGGCTCTAGGCCGTGCATGGAGCAGTGGAACATTGGAAAAAGCGCGACTCGAACGTGAAATCATAGCCATGAGGGTGGCCCGAGAGCTTCAAGACGGCGACGTCGTTAACCTGGGAATAGGCATACCGTCTCTATGCTCTCAATTCGTGCCCGAGGGCCGGTCCGTGATGTACCACAGCGAAAGCGGTGTCCTCAATTTTGGCCCGCTGGCCGAGCCGGGCGAAGAGGACATGGACCTGACCAACGCCAGCGGTCATTTCCTGGCGTGGGTGCCCGGCATGTCGTTCTTCCATTCAGCGGATGCCTTCGCGATGATTCGAGGCGGCCACATCGACGTGACCGTGCTGGGCGCGCTTCAGGTCTCCGAAAAGGGCGACCTTGCCAACTGGATGCTGCCCGAGCGAGGCGTGGGTAATGTCGGAGGGGCCATGGACCTGGCGGCCGGGGCCAAGCGGGTCATCGTCGCCATGGAGCACACCGATAGGAGCGGTCGATCCAAGCTGGTTCGCGAGTGCACCTATCCGCTCACCGGGAAAGAGTGCGTGGACCTCATCGTGACCGACATCGCCGTTATCGAATCCACCGAACAGGGCCTGCTGCTCAGGGAGGTCGCACCGGGCTGGACGGCTGAAGATGTTCAACGGGAGACGGAGCCCGATCTGTTGGTGTCTTCCGAGCTCTGTGATATACAGCTGTAGGACCTCTCGAAGCAGCCCAGACCCCCGTTGTCCGATAATCCACTCCGGTGGCGACGCTCCCCAAGGGCGACGCTCCCCCTTTTTGCATACACGTTGACAACAGGAGCCACACTGAACCCTCACCGACATACGTCTACATTTATTAAGGAAGCCAAAAGCGGTGACAATCCCTCTTCCGGCTGGATTTTGCCGGTCGCGAGCGCCTCAATCGGGTTCTCGCCGGTAATTTTCGACTTCCACGCCACTACTGTTAGCGCGGGGGGAGCAGGGTTTCAGCGGTGATGGACAGCTATGTTGTGGGTGTTTGTACGTTAGATTCGGGCGGAGGCGTCAATCTGTGAGTCCACGACTGATCTTACTCCCGGCCGTCATGATAGCGCTGGGAATCGCCTGTGCTCCAGCCTTGCCCGATGATTTCGATACCGTGGAGTCCCGGTTCCCTTACAGGACGTCTACGCCAAGACCGCCTGCATATTCGCTAAGAACGCTGATGGACTTCATCGACGGCGCAACTCCGAAGGTTATTGCGGCAGCCGAAGCCTCACCCGCTCCGCAGTCTCAACCACCGATATCATCCGTACTGGAATCGCCTACCCGGGGTGCCGCGACCCCCGCTCCGCAGTCCCTGGCGCCTTCACCAACGGCGATTCAAGCCGCCCCATCGGCGCCGGTACTGCCGACCGCCACCCTGGAGCCGACTTCGACGCCCGTCGCGACCGCGACCTTTGTGCCCACCGCGTCACCGATGCCGGAACCAACTCCGGAGCTGATCGCAACGGCCACGCCGACATTAGATCTCACAGTTGAGCCTACTCCTACCTACACGGCGACGGCTTCTCCTACGCCTGTTCCCAGGGTCATCGTCGACCCTGATGTGCGGGTGATCGAAGCGGGCCAGTTTGTGTTGAGCGTCGATGTGTCCTCGGATGGGGACTCGATTGCCGCCGGACTGGGCAACAGCAGAATAACAATATTTAGTCTTTCCGACCCCACGGTCGCAGAAAGGCTTAAAGGCCACGATGAGCCTGTTCGGAGCGTGGCCTTCTCTCCCGATGGGATGCTTCTGGCGTCGGGCTCGGAGGATAAGTCGATTCGTCTGTGGATAAACGACGTCTACTCGTGGATCGAGGGCGAAGAGCTGGAAGACCATCGTCACGTCGTAGGGGGCGTGGCCTTCTCTCCGGACGGATCGGTGCTGGCCTCGGCATCGCGTGACAAGGTAATTAAGCTCTGGAATGTGAAGAATGGCGAGATCATAAGAGATCTTCGCGGGCACTCCGCCGCCGCGAACGACGTGGCTTTTTCACCGGACGGCTCTGTCATCGCTTCAGCCTCCAGCGATCAAACGGTAATGTTATGGAGTGCGACGAGCGGCGATTTCCTGCGTTCCCTGACGGGCCATACCGGAACGGTGAACGGTATCGCGTTTTCCTCGGACGGCTCGTTGCTCGCATCTGCTTCCGACGATGGGACCATAATGCTCTGGGACCCCAGTGACGGCACCCTCGTGGGCACGCTCCTGGGTCATGGAAACGACGTCAATTCCGTGGCGTTCTCTCCGGACGGCACGATTCTTGCCTCCGGCTCAGACGATAAGACCGCCATTCTGTGGAGCATGTCCGATCAGGAGCAGATAGCCACTCTGGAGGGCCACACCGCCGTCGTTGGGGATTTGGCCTTTTCGCCGGACGGCGGCACTCTGGTGACCGCGTCCAGGGACAGGACACTGAGGGTCTGGAAGCTCAGCTACTAGCGCCGTCGAGCTTTCAGACGAAGTGTCTCTTCAGCTCCGACTCGTAGCGGAGGCCAAGCGAGGAGTCGTTGTCGCCCAACCAATCGGTCAAGCGCGTAGTCGCGGTCGGAGGCCCTTCAGAGACGAGCAGCCCCGCCATTAGGCCATCGATCTCGTCCCTCGTCAGAATAACATCCCTGAGGACCATTCCGGCTACGCTGAACAACAGGTGGGCGATGCCGGGCCTCAGGTGCACAAAACCTAGCCTTTCTGCCGATGTGCTTCGCTATGAGGCTCACAAGGCCCTCAAATGTGTATACATCCGGCCCCACGGCGTCCAGCTCGATATTCCCCTCCTGATGGCCGGCGTCTACCGCAATGTTCGCCAGGTCCCCGACATATACCGGTTGCACGTTGTAGCTTCCGGACCCGTACATCATGAAGACGGGGAAGCGTCGCAGTGCCCATGCGATGTTGTTGACCAGGATGTCTTCTCTCCCAAACAGCAGGGCCGGGTTTACGATGGCGTATGACAGCGTCGACGCCTTGATCGCATCGCGGACCAGCCCCTTGCCCCTGAAATAGGGCAGGGGAGAGTCGGCTGATGCGTTGGTGATGCCGATATGAACGAACCGGGAGACGCCTGCCGCCTCGGCAGCCCGAATCAACGTCTCTGTGTTTCGGACCGCCGTGTCGTGCGTCACGCCGCCCCGGGCGAACCGCACCCAGTAGGTGTTGTAGAGGACATCGGCGCCATCCAGGCTGCGCGCCAGCTCTTCGGGGCTGTCGAAGTTGTAAGGCATGGCCTCGACGCGCCCGCCGAAGGGGTCCGGATTGTTTGGATGCGACGTTAGCGTCTTGACCCTCTCGCCGTCCGAGAGCAGCCGCTGGGCGATGTATCTGCCCGTATAGCTGAAGGCGCCGGTCACGACGCTGAATCGGTTCTCGGTCATGAGCTGGGTTTCAACCTAAGACGGATCTATCGCAGACTCCATTCTACGCGTTGCGGGCGCTCCACTTTACGGGCGGAGTCGTTCTGGGACACAATGGCTACCCTTTCGCGGTCCCGATGATCCTGGGGCTGACGACCTATTTTGGGGAATCAGATACTCTTGGAGGTCTTAAGACTTAAAGTATTATGGGGACGCAAATCTAATGGCTATTAGTTCAGGACGTCTACGTTCTTTTCAATCAATGTTCCTAGTGCGCAATTCGCTCCCACGAAAATTATCTGACACTCACAGACTGGTTTTTTACAGTGTGTACACCAGAATTCTTCAAGATTATCTGACCCATAGCTTCGCCATATGATCTCGGAAAGTCGAATAGGTTTTCTCGATATTATGTTTTCATCAAATCGCCAGTTATCGTAAATGTCGGCTGTTTCTCTGATGAAGTCCATCTTTTCTACTAGGGCAAATAGCCAGGATGTAACATCAGCAAGTTCTTCCTCAAGCCATATTTGGGACCATGATGGCTCGCCATCCAAGACTTCGCCATCTCTTATGCTATCGCGGCTGTAAGTGTACATTCTAGCCATCGCATCGGATACTTCTCCCACCTCTTCAAGAAGATGAAAGGCAACGGATTCAAGGGTGAGGTGACGCAGGTTGGAACGAAATATAGCGGAAAAAGACCTTTGCCACTCGTCAACACTCGTGGGCTTTACGTCTAGATTTGCCTTCGAGTACGATCTCAATGCTCTAACATGGTCTCTCTTTTGGCTGGGGTCCCGCTTCTCCACGTCAAACAATAGACAGTCACAGTTTCTACTAAAGTCCGGTTTATGCTCGAGGTCTCGATTACCTTTCGTCCTCCGCCAATAACACACGGGGCACATTCTTGGATATTTGTTCCACAGAAGTTCAGAATAACTGGAACTTATCTTTATTACGGCTTCTTGGTCTGATTCCAGGGGATAATTCTTCGTACCGATTTCCCCTTGAAGCTTGTGCAGGAGCGTGAACAACCACATGGAAAAATGCGAGATTTCTTCTAGTAATTCGATTTGGTGTCCGCCCTTTCGGACTTCTTCCCCTATGGCTGCGGCGTGATGATTGGCATGAAGCCAAACATCCCAGACAGACCGATTCTCATCTTTTTTGCTATATATTCTAGGGATTGCTGATACAAACTCATCCAGAGTAGTATTGCCAATTGTATATTTCGTATAGGCCAATTGAACTCTACTCCTTTTCCCCGCGCCGAATTAGCAAAGCAATATCTGATTGCGTATTTCGCAGCGAAGCTTCATTCTGGAGCAATCGAGGACAACTCTCACCAATTTCGCCTTCCGCGCAGATTCCTTCGGTCTCGCATGTCGTTCCCGCGTATTTGAATATCCCTGGCGCAACTCGCATCAATTCTTTATACATTAATGTAGCAACTTGTCGAAATTCCCATTCCTCAGCCGCACACATTCTAAGAGAAAGCAGATTAAATAAAGAACGCGCATTGATAGTTACTATGATTCTCGACGTAAACGCAGATGGCAGAATATAACGCGCCGATCCCAATGACAATCCCTTCGCTATCATGTCGGCATAAAGTTCTTGGCATTGAGAAATTAGTTCTCTATATTTCTTCGCGAAGTCAGGATCCTTCCTAACTTCCGGAGGCACCACGAACTCAAGTTCCGAGGCATTAACCCTCTGTTGGCTCAGTTGAGAATAAGAAGCCATGCGATGCCGGACGAGTTGATGGCTAAGCACCCTACTAACACCCGAAATAGAGAAAGTAAAATTAGCATGTTCAAGAACCGAATGGTGCCCTTTCGCTATGACGGTGGCGAGTATCCTGGAAATGTCATTTTCAGTCATATTCCTCCAGATATCTTCGTAAGCCTCGTCACTTAGACAGGTCCGCGCCGCTACGACCACAGCTAAATCTGGCTCCAGGGTGTGTGACACAATCTGCACATTCATGCCGCTTATCCCTCCCCTAGCTGATTTTATATTCCTGCTACTAAACTTGGATCGTCGGCATTAGCTAACTTGTAACCAATCCTAGCCAAACTCCGTACCCTCTCATTTATTTTTCGCGTGCCATCCTCTTCCTGTAGGTTGCGCGTCAACTTGTGATGGGTAGACCTAGTTATTACGTTACCGTGCCTCTCAAGTAGATTGTAGTTATTCCACAGGTCGTAGAGCATTCGGAGTTCCCAATAATCTGTTTTTTGACCTGTTCTATCTTCGCGTTCAAGTCGAACGTAAACCTGGCTTTCCTTGTAGCTAGCGGAGTCTATTCGCTGCAGGCAATCCAAAAACTCAAGCGTGCCCGGAAGCAAGTTTCGGTTTGAAATATCAGAAGGAGATGTCCAAATGACTTGATTAACACTAGGGTCCGATGGTCGAGGTGACGGTGATCCCTTTGCAAGAACACATTCGAACGCTATGACAATCGAATGTACTTTACCTTTGTGTGTTTCATAGATATTATTTTGAATATGTGGGAGTAATCTCACCAGCTCAATTTTAGTACCCAGTTCCTCTTTAATTTCTCGAACAAGGGCTTCTCGGGGGCTTTCCTCGAACTTTACCTTTCCACCCGGCAGTTCCCAAAAATGATGTGCACGAGGAGAATCAGGCTGCTGACGCTGCGCGAGAAGAATCTCACTTCCTCGTACTATGCACGCTGCCACCACAAATGAAGGGCCACGTTCAGTCATTTGGAGTCACCAGCGGTCATGAATTGACTACGCGCTTTCAAGGACGAGAGTGGGAATCGTCGTGAAAATCGTTTGCGCAATTAATCCGTAGGAAATGCTGTGTGTTCAATAGCACACCAAAACCCCCTACAATTGCCGCAAACAATACCACAAGAAGCCTTGACATTCAAATTATGAAATGAGTCGTAGCATGTATGGAATTAATTAAAATGCTCCCGCTACTTCCCCGCGACATAGGCGCTGAGGGGCTTGACGTTGTAGTTGGTGCCGCCCTCGGCCAGGCACTCCACCGCGGCGCGGGCCGTGTCCATCGACGTGAAGCATGGTATGCGGCGGTCCACCGCGGCCCTGCGAATCTCGAAGCCGTCCTGCAGCACCTCCCGGTCGCCCGTCACCGTGTTCACGACCGCGTCCACCGTGCCGTCGGCGATGATGTCGACGACGTTGGGGTGGCCCGCGCTGAGCACCTTGGCTATCTCCGTGACATTGATGCCAAGGCCACGTGTCATGGCCGCGGTGCCTCCGGTCGCGTAGATCTTGTAGTCCGCCTTTGCCAGGTCCTTGATCATCTGCACCGAATCGGCCTTGTCGCGGTCGGCGATGCTCAGCAGTATCGAACCCTTTTGTGGCAGCATTAGCCCCGAGGCGATCAGCGCCTTGGCCACTGCCGCCTGGAAGTTGTCGTCTATGCCCATTACCTCGCCGGTGGACTTCATCTCTGGCCCCAGGTACGTGTCCACGCCGGCCAGCTTGGACATCGAGAACACCGGCGCCTTTACCCCCACCAATTTTTGCCGCTTCCACAGGCCGCCCTCGTAGCCCTGCTCCTTTAGCGTCTTGCCCAGCATGACCTTGATGGCCAGCCTTACCATGGGCACGCCGGTTATCTTGGATATGAAGGGTATGGTCCGGCTCGCCCGTGGGTTGACCTCGATGATGTACACCTGCGTGTCGCCCGTCGAGGCGTTGCCGTCGGCGCTGCCGGGGCTCCGGTACGCCGAGCCGCCCACGACGACGTATTGGATGTTCATGAGGCCCTTGACCTGGAGCTCGTTGCCTATCCTGGTCGTGTAGTCGACGATCGTGTTGACCTCATCCTCGGTCAGCGTCAGACCGGGATAGATGGCCATGCTGTCGCCGCTGTGCACGCCGGCGCGCTCCACGTGCTCCATGATGCCGGGTATGAGGACGCTCTCGCCGTCGCAGACGGCGTCCACCTCGACCTCGCGGCCCTCGAAGTACTTGTCGATGAGCACTCTGCGTCCGCCGCCCGCCTCGAAGGCGTGGGTCATGTAGCGGATGAGCTCGGTCGCGTTCTGGACGATCTCCATGGCCCTGCCCCCAAGCACGTAGCTGGGGCGCATCAGCACGGGGTAGCCTATCTCCTGGGCCACGGTGAGGGCCTGCTCAAGCTTGCTGACGGCCGCGCCCGGCGGGTTTGGGATCCCGACTCTGGCGAGAAACTCCTCGAAGAGGTGCCGGTCCGAGGCCGTATCGATGGACTGGGCCGACGAGCCGATCAAGGGCAGCCTCACGCCGTCCAGTGTCTGCGAGAGGTTTATCGCCGTCTGACCGCCGAACTGCACGATGGCCGGTGGAAACCTTACTTCCTTAGAGTCATCTAAAACGGCCTCGTTTTCGATAATGTCCCGGACACTCTCCTCGTCCAGGGGTTCGAAATAGAGGCGATCGCTGGTGTCGAAGTCCGTCGACACCGTCTCCGGATTGGAGTTGACCATGATGCTCTTGACGCCCTCTTCATCGAGCGCCCACGCCGCGTGGACCGAGCAGTAGTCGAACTCGATGCCCTGGCCGATGCGTATGGGACCGCTGCCGATCACGAGTGCCTTGCTCTCGGTTATGGCCTCCGCCTCGTTCTCCTGCTCGTAGGTGCTGTAGAAATAAGGCGTCCGCGCCTCGAACTCCGCGGCGCAGGTGTCCACCATCTTGTATACGGGCCTGATGTCCCACTGCTGCCTGAGCTTTCGGGCCTGCTCCGCCGACCGATCGGTCAGCACGCCGATCTTCCAGTCGGAGAATCCCATACGCTTGGCCTCCCACATGAGCTCGGCGTCGAGATGGTCGGACAGGAGCCGGTTCTCCATGAGTGCGATGTTCTGGAAGGCCCTTGTGAACCAGGGGTCTATTCCCGTCACCCTCGAGAGCTCCTCGGGCGTCACGTCGCGCCTCAAAGCAAACATCAGTGCCCAGATGCGCTCGTCGTGGGGCTCCAGAGGGAGATTTTTTAGCACTACTTTGCCGTCGCTGTTCCAGTCGGGGTCCTCCCAGAGTATAGAGCGGTTCGTTATCTCCAAGGACCGCACCGCCTTCTGGAACGCGGCCTCAAAGGATCGATCGATGGCCATGACCTCGCCCGTGGCCTTCATCTGCGTGTTGATGCTTCTGTCACCGTTGGGAAACTTGTCGAAGGGCCAACGCGGAATCTTGACGACGCAGTAGTCCAGCGCGGGCTCGAAGGCGGCCAGGGTTTTCTCGGTGACCGCGTTTGGTATCTCGTCCAGCCGTTTGCCGACCGCTATCTTCGCCGCGACCCGTGCGATGGGGTAGCCGGTCGCCTTGCTGGCCAGCGCCGAGCTTCGGCTGACGCGAGGATTGACTTCGATGACGTAGTACGTGCTCTCCGCCCTGCCTCCGTTCGGCAGGGTGTCGGCGACGACGTCTCCCGGCTCCAACGCCAATTGGACGTTGCAGCCGCCCTCGATGCCGAGGGCCCTGATGATCTTGAGGCTGGCGCTCCGCAGCATCTGGTACTCTTTGTCGGAGAGCGTCTGGCTTGGGGCGACGACGATGCTGTCGCCCGTGTGAACGCCCATGGGGTCTATGTTTTCCATGTTGCAGATGGTGATGCAGTTGTCGGCCGCATCCCGCATCACCTCGTATTCGATCTCTTTCCATCCGACAAGAGACTTTTCGAGCAGCACCTGGCTGATAGGGCTCGCGGCAAGGCCGCCCGAGGTGATGCTGTGGAACTCCTCGATCGTGTTCGCGATGCCACCGCCCGTGCCTCCCAGCGTGTAGGCGGGGCGAATGACCAACGGCAGCCCAAGCTGCTTGACTGCCTGCTCGGCCTCTTCCATCGACTCCACGATGGTGCTGGGCGGTACGGGCTCGCCTATCTCGTTAAGCAGCGACCGGAACATCTCCCTGTCCTCGGCGCTCCTGATTGCCTGGAGCGGCGTGCCCAGGAGTCTGACGTCGTATTTGTCCAGGACTCCGGCCTCGGCGAGCTCCACGACCAGGTTGAGCGCCGTCTGTCCCCCCAGCGTCGGCAGCACTCCGTCGGGACGCTCGGCCTCGATTATTCGGGTGAGGACATCCACGGTGAGCGGCTCAATGTAGACCACGTCCGCGATGCCCTCGTCGGTCATGATAGTGGCCGGATTGGAGTTGACGAGGACGGTCGTCACGCCCTCCTCGCGCAGCGCCTTGCACGCCTGCGTACCGGCGTAATCGAACTCCGCGCCCTGTCCGATGACGATGGGCCCCGAGCCTATTACGAGGACTTTTCCTGGCTTTTCGATCCCTTTCATTGACTTCCTAAACGTGTCCTTTCGGCTGCCCTCAAGCTTCATGCGAGCGGAGGATTCTCGAATGCGGGACTAATTTCAAGCGTGATGTCTGCGGGCTCGAAGGGTGGGCATATCTCAGCCTTCCGTTTCTGCTGAACAGGGTATGACGCGCTCGATTCATGCGGCTAGTTCTCCAATGGCAGCTTGATGCTGCCCGAAACGTCGCCCGAGCGCACGAACAGCATGCCGTCGCCCAAGCCGTCCGTGTTGAGCACGACAATCTGTATGAACTCAACGATCTTGTCGTCCTCGCAGCCCTCTGTGTCAATAGGACGTATGGAGAAGTCCAGGTCGATTACGTTTGCCCGGCGGTTCTGGTTGACTCCGCCGATTCGGGTGCAGGTGTCGTGCATGACGCCCAAGACCCAGGCCTCCACCTCGTTGGGCGAATCCGTTGGGCGAATCTCCATCTCGTTGATGGTGAAGCCCTTGCCAAAGCCAGTGCCGGTACGAACAAGCTGGTTAAGGCTGTTATTCGACGGCGAACAGGCCAAGACCACCAGGGCAAAGAGGACTGAAGTTGCTAATATGCCCTTCAACCTACTCAATTCCCTTGGCCTCCAGGTATTCCGATAGCTTATCGGGAAAGTTTATGGTCATGCCGTCGGCTCCGGCGTCAGACGACGCCCAGTTTGGCTCGATTAGCTTTCACTAATTCCTTTACGAAATTCAGAATCGATGTGGCTGCTAAAATGCAGCTTTGAGCCTCACCAGCATCGAAGTAATCAGCCGGGGCCATTCTCCCCATCAGAGTGAGGCTATCCGGATAACGAGTCGCGATACTGTATTGGTCCAGTAACTGTGCTTGAAAGTCTAAAGATGAAAACCCCGGTTGGAATTGCTGACACGCCTCCAAGGCGCTTCCGGGACCTCGCATTGAATGAAAAATGGCCCTGATGGCTCTCGCCCCATATTCGCTCTCGTATAGGAACGCTTTGAGCGCCTTTTCTCCAGATTGTTGAGCCTGAAAGCAGGCCCACTCGTAATGTGCTGCTGTTGAGCTGTCCTGAGCCGCCTGCAAGTCTGCTTCGGCTTGTCTCAACCAAGGTTCAGCTTCAAGGCGCATAACCTAGTCAGGTCGCCTGAAGCCAATTGGTTCCTTGTCGTGAGGGGGACTAGGGGGCCTGTAAAGATTAAGCTGTTCTAACCTAATCAATAGGGATTCGATTGTCTCGTGAAGGTACTTTCCTTCTGGGTCCAATTCAGGTGGCTTTGCACCACCAGTGGCATTCTCCGGAACGACCAACAGATGATTTTCTCCATTTAGGGGCCTTATAATCAGCTTGCCTATTTCCGCCTCTCCTGCAGAGCTTCTCAATCTGAGGCTTATAGCTTCATCTATGCCAAATCTTGAAGGATTCACCGAAACTTTCACTGCCCAAAGACGAGTGTCGCTGGTCTTGTGGGTTTGTAGGACATCTGCGATAGCGCCAAAGACAGCATCTTCTCCAGCTTGAACTGGACACTCAAATAAGTTAGCCATTTTTGCACCTCTGTGAATCCCACCTCGAAACCTGACTATATCACTTCATCTTAGCAGGGCTGCGACATACATAATGTAGAAATTACTCAATTCCCTTGGCCTTCAGGTATTCCGATAGCTTATCGGGAAAGTTTATGGTCATGCCGTCCGCTCCGGCGTCCACGGCCCGTCGCATGACCTCTTCGTCGCTAATGCCCCAGGGCCTTGCCTGGTAGCCGGCCCTGTGAATCGATTCCACGAGCTCCGGAGTCGCGAGCTCGCCCCTGAAGCAGATCTGCGTAAGCCCCAGCGTTGCCGACTGGGCGATATAAGTGTCCTCCCAGGGGTCCTGTCCCGGAGGTATGAGCCATCCCTTGGGCAGATCTGAGTCGTATGCGCTCGCCTCCGCCAATCGATCCCTCGAAAACGACGTGATCGTGACGCTGTCGGTGAGTCCGTGGCCTCTCACCATGTCGATGGTTCGCCTGGAGAGCCCGACGGAGCGGCCCTTGATCTCGATGTGAAAGTAGAGGCGGCCCTTGTATTGCTCGAAGAGCTCAGCCAGCGAACGCACTCGCTCGCCGGCGTAGGCAGGTCCGAACCATGAGCCCGCGTCCAGCGACCGCAGCTCGGCCAGCGAATGCTCCAGCACCGGTCCCTTCCCGTCGGTAGTCCTGTCGACCGTGTCGTCATGAAATACCACCAGATGGTCGTCTTTCGTGAAATGAACGTCCAGCTCTATCTCATCGATACCCATCTCCAATGCCTTGTCGTACGCCGCGAAGGTGTTCTCCGGCGCGTACGACGAGGCTCCTCGATGGGCTATTTTCATGAATTTTGGTGGCTTCTTATATGTTGGCACTCTGCCTCGCCTCTCGCGAACGTCGGATTAATTCAAACTAAATTTGTCGAAACATACCGCCTGGCGCGTTCAGATCGAAGCCTGATTCAACCCGCAGGCTCGTAGATCTGTAGCCCTGGGACCTCCTGGTAGTCTCTGGCCGATGTGTACACGGGGATGTCGTGCTGTATCGCCAGCGCCGAGACGATCAGGTCCGCCATGGGGATTATCCTTCCTCGAGCCCTGAGCTGATAGTTGAGCTCGCCGGCCTTTATCCAGGTCTCTTGGTCTGCTTCCAGAAATGCCAGTGCTCCCAGGCGCTCGGCGAAAAATGAAAAATCGCTTTCGGAGCGTGATCCCTGAAGCAGCTCTGCAAGGACCGGTCCGACCATGACGATTTCGTCGCCGGCCAGAAGGGTATCGAATTGCCGTCCGAACTTGGAGTCGGGCTTGGTCTGGAAGGCAATCCAAGCAGAGGTGTCGGCAATGACCATGCTAGGCCTCTCTCAGGTCTTCGAGGAGCCCATGCCTCTGCCTGTCTGCGGCTCTCTGCTCCTCCTGCATATCGTCTAATCCAATCTTCCCCGCGCTGCCTCTGAGCTCATCGATGGCCCTGTGCCGCAAGTAGTCCTCCAGGACCTTCTGGACAGCCTTGCTCCTGCTCTTCTCCCCGGTGGCCTTAACCACGGCGCCGAGGAGCCGTTCATCGATATCCAATGTCGTGCGCATCAATTAACCTCATCAAATAAATGCATCAATATGATACATCATTTGGACGCGTTACGCATGGAGTCAATAAACCGGTCAAAGACGTATACGTTGTCCAGTGGCCCGGGCGAGGCCTCGGAATGGTACTGAATGCTCATGATTGGCAGCGACTTGTGCCTCAGGCCTTCGACCGTGTCGTCGTTGAGGTTGATGTGGCTCACCTCCACGTCCGAGGGCAGACTGTCCGCGTCGACTGCGTACCCGTGGTTTTGCGCCGTGATATGCACGAGGCCCGTCTCCAGGTCCTTCACGGGGTGGTTGGCTCCGCGATGACCGAACTTCAGCTTGAAGGTCTTGCCGCCGAAGGCCCTGCCCAACACCTGGTTTCCCAGGCAGATGCCGAAGATGGGCAGCTTGCCGATGAGGCCCTTGGCCGTCTCGACGGTGTAGTCCAGCAGCTCAGGGTCTCCGGGGCCGGGCGAAAGCATGACGCCGTCGGGCTTGCGGGCCAGGATATCCTCAGCCGATGCCGTGGCCGGCATGGCGATGACCTCGCAACCCTTGGAGCGCAATATGCGAAGTATGTTGTATTTCAGTCCGTAGTCGGAGATAAGCACCCTGTATCTGGTCTTGGGCGCCTTGGTGCCGGGCAGCGGGCTGTCCCAGTCATACGGCTTCTCCGTGCTCACCTGTCGAACGAAGTCCAGCTCCCCGTAGCTCGGCATGTCTTTCAGCCGCGTGAGTGCGCTCTCCGGAGACTCGTCAACGGCTATGATGCCCATCATGACCCCCTGGCTCCTGAGACGGCGGGTGATGGCCCGCGTGTCCACGCCGCTGATGCCTGCGATGCCCTGCGACGCAAGGAACTCGTCCAGGGTCATCGTGCTCAAGGAGTGGCTGGGCCTCAGGCTGTGCCCTCTGACGACGAAGCCCGAAACCTGGACCTTACGCGACTCGAAGTCGCGCTCGTTGATGCCGTAGTTGCCCTGGAGCGGGTATGTCGGCACGACGATCTGCCCGGCAAAGGACGGGTCGGTGAGCATCTCCTGGTATCCGGTCATGGACGTGGCGAATACGACCTCGCCGTGGGCTGAGGTCTGCGCGCCAAAGGCGTAGCCCTTGTAAGCCGAGCCGTCTTCCAGAACGAGATGAGCGGATTTAGTCATTATTGTGTCAATTTCTCGGCCAGTGGCTGCTGGAATTCAACAAGATCAGGACGCTCGTACCTAATACAGTGCAAATTCAAAGAGAATCCCACGGCTACTTTAAGCTTCTTATCTTCAGCTCCGTCTACTTTGACCGCAATGTCTCCGTAGCTAACTGTTAGGGTGCAGACGGCATATATAGGTGGAATATCTTTTGATGTTACGCCTATCAACAATAAGATCTCATATCCACCGGGAAGCGACTGTTCTTTCCTAAATTCGTCTGAGTCGGCATAGGCCAAATACACCCTTTTATCAGTGCTTCCTGTTGCCTCTAGGCTCACTACTTCTAAGTTCGCCGGGCTCATGGCCGGAATTGATATTGAGTGTTCATGCCGTGGTGATTGGCTTCCTGACCACTGTAAGTAGCGATTCACAGGCCATTTAGTTAATGATTGTCCCTTCCGGTCAGTAGCGAACTCTAGCTGTAGCAATTGTCCTCGGCAATTCTCAGCTTCAGCTGTGCCTAAATTTCGTATTTCTAGTCCCCAAAGATCATTCTGCCGTGAACCTGTTGAATGAGTTACCTTGACGATTTCCAACTTCGGTATTGAACTTCGCTTCAGATCTTCTCTCGACCTATACAATTCGTATATCGACCTAATGAAACTAATCCCCAGCAGCAACAAAAATGCGATGGCGCTTAATATCGATACATATGCCGCCTTAGTATCTACCGTGAGCCCAAGTAGGCCTGCGAATATAAGGACAGTGGTCAGAATCGTCAGGTATTTAGACCAATGACCCCATAGGTAAGTAAAGAGTGACCTAACTAACCACGTTACGAAGCCCTTGATCAATGCTTCACTCTTGGGCACTATCATAGACAACTTCGCCGCCGAGGATCGTGGTCACCACCCGGCCCTTGAGCGTTGTGCCGTCCAGGGGAGTGTTCTTGCCCTTGGACACGAAGCTCTCGGCGTCGACTATCCACTCGGCGTCGGGGTCGAAGATGGTGATGTCGGCGGGTGCGCCCTCTTTTAGAGTACCCAGGTCGGGCCTGCCGAGAAACCTCGCCGGACCAATCGTCAGCTTTTCGACAAGCAGCGGCAACTCCACCCGACCGGCGTGAACGAGGCCCATGAGCGAGCCCAGGGCCGTCTCGAATACGCTGATTCCGAAGGCCGCCTCCTGAAAGGTGCACAGCTTGTCGACGCGGTTGTGCGGCGCATGGTCGGTGGCTATGGCGTCTATCGTGCCGTCCTTGAGGCCCTCCACCAGCGCCTCTACGTCGG
>JADFKI010000276.1 GCA_022565015.1 Chloroflexota bacterium | reverse complement strand
ATCATCTCATCTGTACGGCACTTAACATTCCGGGCAGCACCGGGCCGAAGCTGCTTGACCGCAAGTCGGACTCCTTCGTTATTGGCCCCGTCTTTTCCGGCTCCGCGTTGACGCGTTGGAAGCCGACCGAGGATTTGCCGCAAATCGCAGGCATGTCGCTTGCCAGGGCGACTACGATCTCGGCGGCCGCCGTTTCTCCCAACATGGGTAGGGTCACGAGTACGACGCTGAGCGTTTTGACGACTCTGTTCAACCTGCGGCTTGGTTGGTGGGTGCCAAATCCACGGCGGGCCACCAGGCTGCGCCGCTACGCGGCACGGCTGCCCGGTTTTCTTTACTGGAAGGAAATGTTTGGTCACGCTTCTCATAGGGACGCATTCGTTTATCTCTCGGATGGCGGGCACTTTGAGAATCTTGGCTTATATGAATTGCTGCGGCGGCGATGCAAGTACATCATAGCCGTGGACGGAACGGGAGAGCCGCCTGACTCTAACGACATGCTTAACTTTGGCGGACTGGGCTTACCGCTACGTCTTGCACGCATCGACTTCGGTGTAGATGTAGACATTGACCTGCGTCCGCTGATGAGGGATTCCAAAACCGGCCTTGTGAAATCCCATCTTGCAGTGGGCCGAATCCGCTATCCAAAAAGCAATGGACACGGGACCGGCGAGCACTCTGACGCAGACAGCGGCATCCTCGTACTGGTCAAGGCGGGCCGGGTCGAGGGCGTAACGCATCCGGACATCATCAATTACTCCCGGCAAGTGAATGACGATTTCCCTCACGATACGACCGCGGACCAGCAGTTTGACCAGGCCCAGTTCGAGTCATACCGTCAGCTCGGCTTCACTGCGGGCAGCATGGTGACGAGCTTCGCCGGTTCCGCCGGTCTTGAGGTAGGGAGAAGGTTTGAGAACCTGGACAGGCAATATCACAGGCTGCGAAGGAAATTGGACCTGGCGTAAGCAAAGCCCGACATATTCAGCGCACTAGCTCTTGCCCGTTTATGCCCCCTGATCTCCATGCGCGAGCAAGCGTATTCAAGATCGGCGGAATGCGTTAGTAAGGTTCGGCTCGCGTAAGGGGCAGTCGGGCTGCTCTTGTCGTCTTTCAGAGCGCGGCTTCGCCAATTGGCAGCCGGACTTCACCACTGCACGAACATCAAGATGTGTGGTCACCCGCGATAAAAAGAATTCCGATCAACTGATAGATGGGTTCAATAAATCTCTTTGCCGTTAGCGGCATACGATGGCATCTCGGTTGACCTGATCTGCGTAGAGTGGACATTTCTTCATCCCTTCCTTGCCCCGACGCTCTTCCAGCTTGGCGTTATCGGCGAAAGAAGAATGGTGTGAACTAGGGCGATAATATAACAAAGAACCCGCCGCCATAGTTCCACCAGCCTATGAATCCCCGTCCTTTCGGCCGAACGCCTACGCGCTTTGGGCACTCCAGTTCCAGATAAGCATTGAGAGTGCCGAAGTTCTCGAAGGCAGGAATCGATATAAGATGGTCCCCTCGAAGATAGCCAATCCGCGGCAGGCGGACCATTGTCTGGACGGTCTAAGCGGGTGTCGACCAAGTGATGGGACGCAACTCTGAAAACAAACGGGTGAGCAAGTGCTTACCGCCTCTCAGAATCTTGGCAACGGCCCCGACAGGCCAGGGGTTTTCGATGATCTTGACGTTGTAAGTTCGCTGATATATTTGTATGCTGTGGCGATACCCAGATGCTCGGAGACGCAAGCCACGGGCAGACGAGCACATCAAGGCCAAATCAATCCCGAAGAAAGCCATACGAACATTAAGGGGGAAGGCAAATAATGACGACCTCAAGAGACATTATGAAAGAGGTGGCGCCGAAGCTGGCGGAACTATCCGGCGATCTGCTATTTGGGGACATATGGGAGAGACCGCAGCTGTCCAAGCGAGACCGCAGCCTGATAATTGTAGCGGTGTTGACGGCACTCTACCGTACCGATCAGCTACGAGGGCACATTGGGCGGGCCCTGGATAACGGTGTGACCAAAGAAGAGATCGGCGAAATAATTACACAGATGGCCTTTTATGCAGGCTGGCCCACGGCGGCCAACGCGGTCAGGGTAGCCAAAGAGGTCTACGACGAGCGGGGATAGGCCGCCATTCAGACTATTGACTTCGTGGGCCGGAAATCGATATGGAATGGCAATGAGTCCGGGAATTAGCGGCCCTGCGCGATGTTGACGCTCTAGAGCGTCTGCCGCTGACCGGTGTCCGAGGCGCGCTGTATGGCATCTATCAGCCTATGGCGCTTCACCGCCAGATCAAAGTCAGGTTCGGGACTCTCGTTTCTTTGCACGGCTCGGGCGAAGCGGCTCCACATCTGCCCAACATTGTACGGAGGCCCAGACCCCAAGGAGTCCGGTACCCAGCTGTGATGCGCGGAGATGGGATAGTCGGCTAGGCCTGAATCGTCGCCCTTGCCGACTTTCAGACTTACGCTGCTGATCTGAGCGCCTCCTTCCGCTTCCAACACGGCCGTCGCGTCCCTGCCGAACACGTCAAGTCGAAAGCCGCCGCCATGCCAGGGCACGCTGCTTACGTGGGCCGAGACAACGGCACCGCTCTCCAGCACGCCGCTCAGCAGAATGTTATCGGGAGAGGTTACGTCCACCATCTGGTTGGTGTCGATCTCGAGCCATTGGGGCACCTGCGTGCTTATCACCGCCGAGACCTCTTTGAATTCGCCTAGACACATGCACAGAGCGTCGATTCCATGTCCAAAGGATATGGTGAACGTGTTGGCGCCCAGGGTGACGTCCCTCTGCCACGTCCGCCCCGCCGGCCGGCTGAGCACGCCGGAGCCGAAGATCGTCATGTGGCAGGAGAGCACCTCACCGAAATAGCCGTCTTCGACGAGCTCCCTGAGCTGAAGTAGTGCCGGCGAACAGCGCGCCTGTAGCCCAACCATGGTATGAACCTGCATGCGACGTGCGAGCTCTGCCATCTCCTCCGCCTCCGCCAGATTGGCGCCCAGAGGCCACTCAGTGTAGACATGCTTGCCTGCCTCTAGAGCGTCCATCGTCAGCCGGTGGTGTAGGGGCACGCGCACTATCACGCCTACCGCGTCGATGTCGGACTGGCCAAGCATTTCCTTATGATCGTGGAAGGCCTTTGGGACGTCATACTTCTCGGCAGACTCCTTTGCGGTCTCCTCGTGCGCAGTGCAGACGGCAACCAGATCTACGTCCGGCAGCCCCTTCAGCGCGGGCAGATGCGCTCGAGGCCCCCATCCATAGTTGACGTTCGCGCCGATGATTCCCACTCGAAGTTTTTCTGAGTTCATGTCCTATGCTCCAATTTTGTGTTGCCCTGAATCCGGCTCATGCAGAGCCATAGATTTTCACATCCGGGATATTCGATTTCGGTCGAGAACTAATCGCTATGAAATCCAAAATTTACCACAGCTCGGCGGATGCCAGACGTGCTCCTTCTACCATGGATTTAAGTTTAGCCCAGGCGATCCTCGTATCCACCTTCCTGTTCCATGCGGACGTGCCAAATCCACAGTCGGTGCCGGCTATGACATTCTCGCGCCCGACGATTTCCGCGTACCTGACTATGCGTTCGGCTACCAGCTCGGGATGCTCGACAAAATTTGAAGTGGTGTCCAGGACCCCCGGAATGATTAATTTTCCGTCCGGAAGTTTGACGTCTTTCCAGAGCTTCCATTCGTGAGCGTGACGGGGGTTGGCTCCCTCAAAGGATAGGCCCTGAGGACGGGCCTGAAGCACTATGTCCACGAGGTCACTCAGGGGGACATCATAGGTGTGCGGGCCTTCGAAGTTTCCCCAACACATATGCAATCGCATTCTGTCAGGAGGGAGGTCTGCGAGGGTCTCGTTCAAGATCGATATGTGCAATGCCACAATGTCTTTGAACTCGTTCACGGTAAGCTCGGCCCATTGGGAAGGCCTCGTCATAGCCAGATCAGGGCAGTCTATCTGGAGCACGAATCCCGCACCGACTATGGCGGCGTACTCGTCTTTCATCACGGCGGCGAGGGCGCGCAGGTAGGCCTCATGGTCGGGATAGTAGTCGTTGGGCAGGAAGTTGGCGACCACCCCCGGCGAGGCAGACGTCATGAACACCTCCCGGATGTCGCCGTTACCGACAGAAGCCTTCAGATTATCGATGTCCTTCTGTACCGCACCAAAGTCTTTCCAGGCTATCGGGCCGGAACAGACGGGCTGAGGCATGTTGGCTGAGGTTGAGCTTGCACGGATCTCGGCGAACTCGGGGAAGTCCGCGTCATCTAGGCGGGGCCTGGCGCGCACCGCTAGCTCACCTTCAAAACCGGTCAGGCGTTCCTTGACGTATGTTGCATACTGTGACCGGCCCTGCTCACCATCGTTAATCACGTCTATACCGGTGTCTATCTGCATTTTCACCACGTCGGCAACCGCCCCGCGTACACTGGCGTCAAAGGCACTCTGGTCAAATTCGCGGCGCTCTTCTCGAACAATAAGTACATCTTGCTGTTCGGGCGATCTGGGCAGGCTTCCGGTGTGGGTGGTCAGGATTCTCGAGACGCTACGCTTCATGGTATTGTTCCCTCACCTTATCTGGACTTTGTACAAAGAAGTTTCCTAAATTTGAGGGCATTCGAACGGGTTTATTATGGTGCCTTCGCTCTGCCGCATAAACACCCATGTCATCGTTCAAGGACTTTCTGCACATCACCCCGCAAAC